>JBDGVS010000114.1:0-7558 GCA_039585535.1 Gemmatimonadota bacterium
TGATCGGCCGGAGGTGGCGAGTCTCGGACAACGGATTACCCTGCCAGAACGGTCCAAGTCTGAAACGCAGTGATACAGGGAGTAGAACGTGACCAGGACGAACGTTGTGAAGCGCGGGTCTGTCTGGCTCTCAGGAGTCGCCGTCCTCGGGATGACCGGACTACTCGTTCAGCCAGCGCAGGCGCAGGCTTGCGATGACCTGTCTGGAGTCTGGGCTGTAGATCTCGAGCTCCCGGGGTCGGGCCGCAGTCGGGTCGTGGTGACCCTGGAGCAGGATGGGTGCGCGGTCACCGGCGTCGTGGAGGGGAGGAACACCACGTCTGTCGAGGAAGGGACGGTAGACGGCTCGACCGTGACCTTCATCGCTTCGGGCATCAATCAGGGTACCGGCGAACTCATTGCGATGAAGTGGGAGGCCGCCGTCTCCGGGAACGACATGCAAGGAACGCTCAGCTCTGACATGGCGGGCACCTTCCCGTTCACGGGCCGCCGTGCGGATCGGGACTGGGTTAAGTCGTAGCCCGAGTCTCCGGAAACACGGGCGCCAGCAGCCCGTCTTTCGAGCGTCCATAGGAGTCCTGACCTTCGCGCACGCGGTTCACCAATTCGAGCGCGCTGTCTTCGCACGGCGGTAGCTCCTCGGCGCATGAGCCCAACGGGGTCACCCGATCACCCCAGCGCACGAGGAGGGAGCAGTAGGTCAGCCCACCTCCAAAGGCAGGCATAAGCAGGTAGCTGCCAGGCTCGACACGTCCCTGCTCCAGGGCCTCGACGAGCGCGACCGGGACCGTGGCTGCGCTCATGTTTCCGTACTTCTCGACCGTGAGCATGACCCGCTCCATCGGAATCCCCGCGTACTTCGCCACAGACTCGATAATGCGGAGATTCGCCTGGTGTGGGACTACCAGTCCGATCTCGTCCGGGTGCACCCCGGCCTGCGCGACCACGTCCTTGGAGGCGCGCGCCATGGCCTGAACGGCCCTCTTGAAGATCTGGGGTCCATCGAAGTCCCAGAACGTGTCGCCGAGCGTGATTCCGAGTCCCGCGTAGCCACATCCGAAGCCACGGACCCGGAGTGTCTGACGAGCCTCTGCGTCGCATCCGAGGGCGCTCGCGAGAAGCCCTTCCTCTGCGTCCGTGGCTTGCAGAACCACGGCGGCGGCGCCGTCCCCGAAGAGGACCGCCACGTTCCGATTGTTCCAGTCCATGTATCGACTGATCAACTCGACGCCGATGACGACGGCGTTGCGCACGGTACCTGTCCGAATCATCGCGGATGCCGCGACCAGCCCGTAACAGAAGCTCGTGCACGCGGTGTTGAGATCGA
This sequence comes from Gemmatimonadota bacterium, assembly GCA_039585535.1. GTDB lineage: Bacteria > Gemmatimonadota > Gemmatimonadetes > Longimicrobiales > Gaopeijiaceae > UBA2589. The sequence goes on from JBDGVS010000114.1 coordinate 1,328, forward strand.
TGGCGGCTGCGTGCGGTGCACCCAACCCGACCTGAACGCCGGATGCGCTGTTCGGGCACAGCTCGTCGTTGCTCACACCCCCGTAGATGATGAGGTCGACGTCGGCAGGGTCGAGATCGGCGCAGGCGAGTGCTCGCCGCGCGGCGAGGGTAGCCAACTCGGTCGCCGACACGTGGGAGATGCGGCGCTCCTTCATGCCGGTCCGGGTGGTGATCCACTCGTCTGACGTCTCGAGGAAGGTGGAGAGGTCGTCGTTCGTGAGCACAGCGGGGGGCATACACGATCCCCACCCCGTGATCGCGGCGTGCTTCGAGTGAGACATGGAGTCTGCTACCTCGTCACTGAGGAGACACTGGTGTGTGTACTCCTGTGAGCCGATCTGGCCCGCAGGGAATCCCAGGGCTGCCGGAGGCCGTGCCCTTCGTTCGTGTACTCAAATGTACGAAACCTCGAGTCCATTCCCTTGGATGGGCTGCCCGGGCCACTACTTCACCCCTTGTTGTCGAATGACAAGGTATTAGGATTCGACAACAGGATCGAAGGAAGCAACACCTATGAGGCGCTCGCTGATGCCGAAGTCGAAAGCTGATCTCCTCCAGGGCACTCTGGATCTACTCGTGCTCAAAGCGCTCACACTTGGGCCACTGCACGGGTGGGGGATCTCCAAGCGTATTGGTCAGATGTCGCGCGAGGTTCTCGAGGTGAATCAGGGTTCTCTGTATCCGGCCCTCCACCGTCTTCAGGATCGCGGGTTGGTGTCGTCGGAGTGGGGCGTATCCGACGAGGGGCGGCGAGCGAAGTTCTACACCCTTACGGATGCAGGGCGCGCACGCTTCGTGGAAGAGCGACAGAGCTGGAGCGTCTTCTCTGCCGCGGTGCAGCACGTCCTTCAATCGGGGTGAGACGCTGGGAAGAGCAGGGCGCGGTAGGTCGGGGTCGAAGGGTCGGCCCCACGAATCACGGGGATTGAGGAGGGTGTGGGGATGAGTTGGAGTCGGCTGATGCGCCGAATGCGCATGGTTCTGAACAAGCACGACATCGAGCAGGAACTCGACGAAGAGCTGCGTGCACACGTCGAGATGGAGACGACGCACCTGATCCGTGGGGGAATGCCCGAGGCGGAGGCGCGACGAGAAGCGTTGCGCCGCTTCGGTGGCGTCGAGCGGACGAAGGAACAGGTTCGCGATGAGCGCGGTGGCAGACTCCTCGAAGACCTCGCTCAGGACCTCCGCTACGGTGTGCGTAGCCTCCGACGCAGTCCTGGCTTCACACTGAGCGCCCTCCTCGTGCTCGCGCTGGGAATCGGATCCACGGTAACGCTGTTCGCGGCGGTTGACGCGGTGCTCCTCGAGCCGCTCCCGTACCCGGGTTCCGATCGGCTCGTGCGGATGTGGCCGTCGGCGCCGGCCCGCGGTATCGACCGGGGTGCCTTCTCGTATCCGAATGTGCTCGACTGGAGGGAGTCCGTCACGTCGGTCGACCTGATGGCTACGTACAGCGCGCTGCCGGGGAACTACGTCCATCTCGGAGAAGACGGACCGGTCGAACTTTCGACGCAGTGGGTGGCCGGGGACTTCTTCGAAGCACTCGGAGTTCCACCTGCGCTCGGTCGTCCCCTCGCGCAGGGAGACGCTGAAGCACGGAGCCAGGTCGCCGTCATTTCCCAGGGGCTGTGGGAACGGCTCTTCGGAGCCGACGAATCGGTAGTTGGCTCGACATTCGTCCTCGACTATCGCTCGTTCGAGATCGTGGGGGTGATGCCGGCCGGCTTCGCCTATCCGCTTGGCCTGGATACGGAGGTATGGGTTCCGCTCACGGTGATCCCGGAGGGCGACATTCCCATTAGCCTGCGCCAGGTGAATTTCCTTCAGGCGTTTGGCCGACTCGCGCCAAGTGTGTCGCTGGAGACTGCACGCCAGGACATGACCCAGGTCGCCGCGTCGCTGGCGGATACCTATCCGGACTCCAACGCGGGTGTCACAGCCGCCTCCCTCGTCTCGATGCGGGATTGGATGGTGGGGGATGTCCGTCGGTCTCTCTGGGTGGCACTGGGTGCGGTTGGACTCATCCTGCTCCTCGCATGTGCCAACGTTGCCAACCTTCTGCTCGCCCGTGGTACGGCGCGCTCGCGTGAGGTCGCGCTGCGGATGAGCCTGGGGGCCCCCTCGGAGCGTATCGTCCGCCAGTTACTCACCGAGAGTCTCCTGCTCAGTCTTGCAGGTGGATTGGCTGGTGTGTCCCTCGCCTGGGCCGCGACCGCGGCTCTGGCGACTCGGGCGGGAACGCTCCTCCCGCGGGGAGTAGACATCGGACTCGACGGCACGGTTCTGGGAGTTGCACTCCTCGTGGCCCTCGCCGCCACTGCCATGGCGGGAATGCTACCGGCCATCAAGGCTGCTGACGTCACGCCCGCGCGGGACCTTCGAGGGCGGTCAGCCAGTGGAGGCCCGTCAGCGCTTCGACTCCGGCGTGCACTCGTCGTCGCCGAGGTCACGCTGGCCGTTCTACTGCTGAGTGGCGCCGGCCTGCTGGGCCGGAGCCTGGCCGAGCTGAGTCGGGTCGACCCGGGCTTCGACAGCGAAGGCCGCATTGCGATGACGGTGACGATTGCCGATCAGAAGTATCCGGAACGTGCCGAGTGGATGGCACTCTATCATGGGATTCTCGAGCGACTCGAGCGGCATCCCGACGTGATTTCCTCCGGGGCCATTCGCTACCTGCCATTTCGGGGCGACGGTGAATCGCTCCCGGTGCGGGTCGCGGGCCTGTACGAGCCCACCCCGGAAGAGCAGCGCTTCGCGCGCATGTTTCAGCTGTCTCCAGGGTTGCTGGATGCACTCGGTATGGACTTGCTGCGAGGCCGGGAGATTGCCGCGACCGACGGTGCCGGAGACCCCGTCGTGGTCGTGGTGAACGAGGCCTTCCAACGTGAATTCTTTCAGGGCCAGGATCCCGTAGGTCGGCGCTTCGACCTCGCCGGTACGAACCAGTCTGTAGAAGTCGGCGGCGTCGTGCAGGATGTCCTGCACGCGGGACTGGCTGAACGCCCGTCCCCTGCCGTGTACCTGAACAACGATCAAGTCCCTCGCATTCAGATGTCGTACGTCGTGCATACGGCAGGAGCGCCGCTCGCGATGGTGGCCGAAATGCGTCGTATCGTCCGTGAGATCGATGCGGATCAGGCGATCAGTGAGATCGTCACGCTGGAGGAGCTGGCGGCAGCCACGCTGGCTCGACCCCGCTTCTTCACGGGGCTCCTGGGAGGCTTCGCTCTGATGGCGTTGGTGCTTGCGGCGCTAGGCGTATACGGTGTGCTCTCGTACATGGTGCGTAGCCAACTTCGCGAGACCGGACTTCGCCTCGCGCTCGGCGCCTCGGCGCCACGTGTCGCAGCTCGGGTGGTCGGGCAGGGGATGCAGCCGGTCGTGGGTGGGCTGATCCTGGGTCTCTTCGCGTCGATGGTGCTGACGCGCTTCCTCGGCGCTCTGCTCTTCGGAGTTGAGCCGCTCGACGCACCGACCTTTGCGGCGGTCATCGGAATCCTCGGCGGGGTCGCGGCCGTTGCCTGCCTCGTGCCCGCGTGGCACGCGAGTCGAGTCGATCCGATGGTGAGCATTCGGGCCGAGTAGGGGAGGGGCTCCTTGCAGCCACCAGGTGCAGGAGGGATCATCAGGCGATCCGCACCGACCCACCTGTCGGACGTTGCCCCTCTGAACTGACGCCCGTGTTGAATCTCTGCACACCTGGCCGATCCATCCGCTCGATCGTTGCCTGCCTCCTTCTTGGTCTCGCTGCCTGCGGCCAGGAAGCGGTCACCGATTCGCGCCCGAACATCATCTACATGCTCGCCGACGATCTCGGATACGGTGAGTTGGGCTCGTACGGACAGACGAAGATCCGTACACCGAACCTCGATGCACTGGCGGCTGAGGGAGTACGGTTTACGCAGCACTACGCCGGAAGCCCGGTTTGCGCACCATCTCGAGGGACGCTGCTGACTGGCCTCCACACCGGGCACGCGCAGATTCGCGACAACTACGAGGTGGGAGGGTATCCGGACCCTGACGAGTTGGGTCAGATGCCGCTGGACTCCGGCACCTACACCATCGGTACGTTGCTCCAGGATGCCGGATACGTGACTGGGGCGATCGGGAAATGGGGGCTCGGCGGCCGAGGATCCCTGGGCCAGCCTCACTATCAGGGATTCGACTACTTCTTCGGCTACCTGGACCAGCAGCTCGCGCACAACTTTTATCCGACTCACCTGTGGCGGAATGGCGAGCGCGTCGATCTGGACAACGAGTACTTCAGCGCGCACCAGCGTTTTGAGGGAGACGATCCGAGCGATCCCGCCGAGTATCGACGCTATCAAGGGAACGACTACTCGCTCGACGTCATGGCGGACGACGCGCTTCGCTTCCTGGACGAACACCAGGACGAACCCTTCTTCCTCTACCTCCCGTTTACCGTCCCACACGTTGCGCTGCAGGTCCCGGATTCGTCCCTGGTGGAGTACGACGGTGTGTTCGACGAGGAGCCCTACCTCGGCGACCCGACCTATCTGCCCCACTACCGACCCCTCTCTGCGTATGCCGGAATGATCACGCGCATGGACGCGCACATCGGACGGATACTCGAGCGACTCGACGATCTCGGGTTGGCGGACAATACCCTCGTCGTCTTCACCAGTGACAACGGGCCGACGTACACCGGCGGCGTGGATGCGGCGTACTTCGAGAGCACGGCGGGTCTTCGCGGTCTTAAGGGGTCGGTCTACGAGGGCGGCATCCGCGTGCCCTTCATCGCTCGCTGGCCTGGCCGCATCGCACCAGGTTCAACGAGTGACCAGGTGTCGGCATTCTGGGACATGATGCCGACCTTTGCGGACGTCGTCGGCGTGCCCGCTCCGGACGATACCGATGGCGTTTCGTTGCTACCCGCGTTGATTGGCGAGGTCGCCGCTCCGCGGCAAGAAGATCTGTATTGGGAGTACCACGGACTCTGGCGTGGAGCGCAGGCGGTACGGTCGGGTCGCTGGAAAGGAGTACGCCTTGGCGGGCATGACGACCCCGACGCTCGGATCGAACTCTACGACCTGGAGCTCGACCCCAACGAGATGGTGGATCGGGCGGCAGAGCACCCCGAGGTCGTGGCGCGGATGCGCGAGATCATGTTCTCACGAACCGAGTCAGTACGCGCCGAATGGAGTTTTCCACGCTAGCGCCGCGGTGGGGCTGCCTGCGGTCGGGGGAGCGCGCGCGTCGCTGCAAAAAGGGGGCCACGACGGCCCCGCCACATTGACTTCCGAGGGAATTTCGACGATCTATGATTAGCTGCGAAGGCGTGTGGCCAGTCACGATGTGGGTGGGCGGAGATCTCGTTCCTGGGGATTCCGCCCATTTTTCGTTTCCGGGTATGTGCACGCATCGCGGGCAGCATCGTCTCCGTTCGGGTGGGGGTGCTCCTTAGCTGCGCGGGGGCGCCATGAAGTCTCGATCTTGGATGCGAACGGTCCGCTACGCACGCAGTTGGAAAGGGTCGGCGTTCGAGGTCGAGAGCACTCAGGTGTCCATTTGCCGTGACGGACTGGAGGTGCCCGCGACTATGGTGCGGCCAGCAGGCGTGGAAGGTCGCTTGCCCTGCTGGATCGCCATTGGCGGAGTGTCGCGAAAGGGACGCTTCCATCCCCAGCTCGTGCGCTTTACAGAGGCTCTGGCCTCCACCGGGGTGGCCGTGCTCGTTCCTGGACTCCCGGAGTGGCGTCGGCTCGAGGTCTCCCCACGGGTAACGCTGCCTACCGTTCGCGCGGCAGTCGGATACCTGAGCACACGCGATGACGTCGTCCCAGGGCAGTTCGGCCTGATCGGCTTCTCCTTCGGCGCTGCGGGTGTCGCGATTGCAGCGTCCCATGAGGAACTTGCCGATCAAGTCGGTGGGGTGGTGCTGTTCGGCGGATATTGCTGCCTGGAACGCACCATGGTCTGCATGCTCACCGGGCAGCACGAATGGGATGAACATCGACATCATCTCCAGCCCGACCCCTACGGGCGGTGGGTAGTCGCGAGCAATTATCTCACTCAGGTGCCGGGCTACGAGGATGCCGCAGATGTTGCGGACGCGGTCCGACGTCTCGCAGCCGAAGCCAGTGGATTGCGGGTGTCGGCCTGGGAACCGTATCACGACCGAATGATCGCCGATATGCGGGAAACGATTCCTGAGGGGCGGAGAGGC
>JBDGVS010000115.1:0-15392 GCA_039585535.1 Gemmatimonadota bacterium
ACGCCCTTCAGGACGTCACCGCCCACCCCATGACCGGCAAGATGATGAAGTCGGTTGAGATGCTACCGGCCGACGAGGGTCGACCGGCCTGGCGAGAGGACATGGGGCGCGGTGAAGTCATTACCGTGACGACTACGGGCTACGAGCCACCGCATCGTATGCTTCGCGAGATGTCCTCCAGCACGGTGAATATGACCAGCCGCTGGGAGTACGAGTTGGTACCGACTGGGCAGGGCTGCGGCGTTAGCCTGTCGGGCGTCACGGACATCGAAAAGGGCACCTGGCACACGCCCCTGTTCCGCCTGATGATGGTCGTCGGCGGGGGGGTGAAGAAGGGCCTCGACATTCAGCTGAACCAGGTCGCTTCGACGCTGGAGACGCAGACGGATCGCCGCACCTGATACCGTTTATGGCCTCTTCCACAGGGCTACGTAACGTCTCGCGATTGTGTGACTCGCCGCCTCCTGTCCCCGCAACGAATCATCCTTGCTCCGGGCTTGCGGCAGCCGAGCGCTGCCCTCCTTCCAGGCCTTCGATCGCAGCTTCGATGGGGAACCAGAAGCTGCCCAAAAGTGCGATGACGCCCGACCCCAGCATCATCGTCACCGCGGCACCAAAAGCAGGAGCTCCGGGCGACCACAGCCACCCGCCAACGTTGAGAAACAGGACCAGGACCGGCAGCGACAGTAGCAGCCCGGCAAGGTTGAAGAGAAACGGGGCCTGGGCGATCTGCCCGAGCCCAGACAGTCGACGATGACTCTCGTAAAACAGGAAGCTCCCAAGCGCCGACAGAGTGAGGCCGATCGCGCTCGCGACGCGCCACAGAGTGGTAGCCGAGAGGTCGAACTGATCGAGTAGCAACACCAGGACGCTCAGCCCGAACGCCAGTGCACCCGTAAGCACGATCGTGAAAGAACGGTGCAAAGCCCGCCCCGACGTGCCACCGTTGAGGACCGCGTGGATGGCGGCGAATCCTGCGAACGCGATGGAGCACTCTGCGAGGGTTTGAAAGAAGCTCATCGCTCCACGGTATGCCGTCGCCTGTGCACTCGCCACTATCCGAAGTGGATCGACCCGACGATCACCGCTCGGTCAAACCAGATTCACCGTTAGGTCGTATCCTGGCGCTTGCATGCAGCCCTCCAGCCGCGGACCTTCGTTCCGGCCTGGCGGGTGAGAACATCGGAGAGCAAAGATCGAGGCAGAGCGAGGTGGTTCAAGATTCATCAGGGTCACCCGTCAGGGCGCCCTGATCACAGGAAGCATCCTGCTTGCGCTTGCCCTCGAGTCATTATGGGGTGGCCTGGCCGACGGGAGAGCCGAAACCGAGGCTCTGGCTGCTTTGGAGGTCGAACTCTCGGCAACGCGTGATGAGATGTTGCGAGCACGCGGTGTTCACGAAACGCGCTGCGACGCGATGACCGCTCTTCGCGTCATGTTCGGGGAGAACGTAGACGACATCGACCCACGACTTGTCAGCGTTCTCACGCGCGACGGAGCTAGTGTCACGTCGGTGGACGCGCCTATGGGGGTTCTCGGGGGCCTGATCTCCAGCGGATCCCTCGCGTTGATTAGTGATCCGGTACTCAAGTCCTCTCTGTCTGGCTGGCCTGCTCGACTCGATGATCATCGGGAGGCGGAGTTGTATATCCACGACGTCGTCCGGGATCAGTGGGTCCCGTGGCTCGTCGCCAACTCGGTCCTGACTGACGAGTGGGGACGAGGAGATGCCCAGCCGCCTGACCCTTCTTCCAGTCGAAGATTGGCCCTGGTCGTTATGGACCGAGAGTTCCAGAACCTCGTGATGATGCAGGACTACTACTGCCGAGTCGTCCTGTCCGAGAGTGACCGACTCGAAGTTGATATTGAGATACTTCGCCGTCGCGTGTCGGAACAGCGATGAGCTGAGTTCAGGAACAACCGAGGCGCCCGCCCATGGAGCGTTTGACGGCCCGGGCCTTCTGTCAGCCAGTGGTGGCTCAGCTGTCGCCCGAAGCTGAACTCCGAGGTCCACGGACGATGGTACGGGTAGGGTTCAGACGCTGCCCAACGCCTCAACCAGGCGATCGATCTCGGCAATCGTGTTGTATACATGGGTAGAAACCCGAATCGCATTGTGGCCGTCCCGTTGATGCTCGTCGATGTGCGCGGCGGCGAGCTGTTCCATGAGCGGCACCGAGGCGACCGCATCCAGGCCCGCCTTCTCAAAGATCGTTTGCCCCGGCGCGCTCTGCTCCCGTCGGCCACTCAGCAAATCCACACTGTCGAGTTCCCCCAAGCGCCTCTTCAGATGATCCGACAGGTAGCGACACCGAGCCTCGATGCGGTCGAGCCCCAACGTCGTCACGAAGTCGAGGGAAGACTCGATCGCTGCGCGGACCGGGAAGTCTGCGGTGCCGGGTGGACCGTGTTGAGGCATATCCATCGTAGCATCCGGAGAGAACGTCGTGACGATCTGGTCTCGGGACGTCTCGCTCACAAACATGAAGCCAGTGCCAACCGGTCCCAGCATCCATTTGTGCAGGCTCGCTGAATAGGCGTCACATCCGACTTCTCGCAGGTTGATCGGAAACTGCCCAACGGCCTGCGCGCCATCGACAAGACTCAAGAGCCCACGACGACGAGCCATCGCGCATAACTCTGCCACCGGATAGAGATGGCCTCCACGCGTCACGTGACAGAAGGCAATCGCGCGGGTTCGCCGACTCACTGCGGACTCAATCCGCTCTACAAGCTCCGGGGTCGGCGGCAGCGGGCTGGGAATCGGCACTTCGACGACGCGGATTCCTTCGCGTGCGGCCCGCAATCGCCACGGCTGGGCGCCTGCGGGATGCTCCTGCGTGGTAATCAACACCTCGTCACCGGACCGCAGCCGCAAGCCCAGCGTCTGAAGGTGCAGCGCTTCTGTAGCGTTCCGGGTTAGCGAGATCTCGGACGACGTGACCCCGAAGAGGCCCCCGAGCCTCGGCATTACCCTCTCCGAAATCGCACCCTGTAGATCATGCTTCCCGTGCAGCGGCTCCTCCGAGATCGCGGCATATCCGGCGGCAACCGCGTCCACGACCTGCCTCGGTGGCATCCCGAGGCTCGCGTTGTTCATGTAGGCCGTCCCCGGGTCGATCATGAACTGAGCGCGAACGGAAGCCCAGGCCGCGTCATCAACACTTTCGGGCGGCCGCAGCGGTGTAGCTCCCGCAGCTTCATCGGTCTCCTCAGCGCGGCACGCTTCGAAGCCCAGGCTCAGCGCACCCAGGGCCCCCAACTTCAGCATCGTCCGACGAGGCAGTTGCTCAGCCATACACTCTCTCCTTGCTCACGCGACCGCCGAGGTCGTTTACCTCAACAGATTCGAGGGATCCCGAAGCCGCTACCTAACGTCTCGGCATTCTGGTGCGCGGCTCGCACGTTGGCAAAGAGTCGCGAGCTGGCCTACGAGCCCGCCAGCTCCCCAACAGCCGTGAGCGCGAACACGAGAGTGTCTCGCCCGACGCGCGCATGGGAACTGGGCAGCTTGAGCTCGAGAGGGGCGACGAGATGGTACCCGAGCTTTCGAGGCACTGCTGCGCTCGGGGCGTTCTTCGAGTCACAGTGGATCTCAATTCGATCGACCTCGGGCAAGGCCAGCCCGGCCAGGGTGAGAGCGTGGCTGGCCTCCGTCGCGAGCCCCCGGCCTACATGGTCAACGTGAACCCAGTACCCGAGTTCCAGGGTGCGCGGACCGAGCCTCGGCATCAGGCCGACTTCACCCAGGACCGCCTTTTCGGTGGAATCGAAGACCGCGTATACGAAGCCAACTCCCGCGTGAAATTCAGCTTTGAATCGGGCGAGTCTCTGTTCGATGGCGGTTGGCTCGGAAGGCTCGTCAAAAGCGGGGGGAATCCAGGCGCCGATATGGTCGCGACTGCGTCGGAGCGCAGATTCAAAGAGCGATGCATCGGCCGGCTCCCAGCAACGGAGGACGAGACGCGGAGTCTCGATCCGCTCAGGCGGGATCCGACCAGCCAACTGCCAGGGTTGTAGATATCGCTCAGATCGAAACACCAGACGACAGCTCCCAGTTCGTAAGGCGAGCTCAACGACACATACCGGCGAGCACACCATGGGTATCCGCAGGACCCACCCATGTTTCGGTCCAGCGTCTCACGATCCTGCCGCGCGTGCTGCCTCGTGACAACCCAAAATCGTTACCTGCCCAACCGACTGGGTACCCCCTGTCAGTAGCCATCGATTGCCCTGTCACACCAAAGTCCTCTCCTCTCAGTTAGAAGCGGCCCGTGTTCAGGAAGGCAATCACAGCATCCGCGACATCCGCGCGATTCATGATGAACGTATGCGTGGCCGGAACCAGCATGAAGTCGGATGCTCCGTCTACTCGAGTCTGTTCTACGCCCACCAGCCCATCATCCGGGCCGGGGATCAGCCACGACCCGACCGGAAAGACACTCCGGTCACCGGCGATGATCCCGAGGGAGAAGCGGACTGGCCCGAGCCGCTGGAGTGGGCTCGTCGAATCAGTGCCGAGCTGGGCGCCTGCGGGCCCCAAGAGTGACATGACGAGAGGCGAGTCAGAGAATGCGTCGATGATCTCGCTCCCCTGATTCGGAGGACTCAGCATGACGACTCGACCATGATGAGGTTCGACGCTCCCGGACAGATAGCTCCGCACCAGGACCCCGCCCAAAGAGTGGGTTACGAAGTGGACGTTGTGCACCTCACCCGCACAGCATCCAGATACTACGGAAGCCAACGAATCGACGAGCTGCTCGAGCGGCTCGGTCGTGGACGGATAGTCGAAGTCCACCACCTGGAAGCCCGCGGAGCCGAGTCTGGACTTCAAGACCATGAGTGAGGCCGATGAGCGACCGAGGCCATGGACGAGGACGACTGACTCGCCGTCCCCCTCGGCCGCGCCGCTACATGCGGCGACCATCGTGATGACCGCGCACAGCGCGGTAATGATTCGTCGATTCACGGGGCTTCCTCGGTCGGGGCCAACGTCTTGCGACTCTGCTGCACGGCCGGCCCCCGCACACGCATCTGCGGCGGCGTCTGATCGCTTATGCCCCTGCCCACGTATCATGTTCCGGGGAACCTCGCAGGGAGTTGGGCCGCCCACGCATCTGTGATCGAATTCCCATAGAACACGATCCGCGTCTTGCTCGGCGTCGGAGGGCCCGGGGACCAGTTCGCCTCACGGGACCGTCGCAGGGATGCACAAGGCTCAGCCTGAGCGGCGATCGGACGAGCGGTGGCCGCCAGCATGCCACCCCGGTCGAGTTGTTCTGTCTGGAGCTCAATGAGGCCTTCGGCGAGGACCCGAAGCCACTACACCTGACGGAGTGACGAAGAAACCTGCCGAATTGGGGACGCCCACGAGCGCGCAGCGGTCAGCAGCACGCCACCTTGGCACCAGCAGCAATCTGCTGGTTAGACATGGCTGTCTACCTGGCTACGTCGTCAACAATCGCACTGCTCCCCGCGTAGCGCTTCCACCCCCTCGCTCACGATAATCGGGACCATGAGGAGAGCTGCGACGGAATCGGCCCACCACCATCCAAGGAATGCGTTCACAACAAGCCCTGCCAGGAGGATCGCAGACAGGTAGGCGCAGAGGCTCGTCTGCCGTGAATCGGAGTGGAGTGCCCGGCTCCCCAGCGAGGCTGCGACCCTTCGCTTTTGATGAGCCAGCCAGGGCATGACGATCAGGGACAGGCTTGCGATCGCGATCCCCACGTAGCTGACGGTGGGCACCGCACGAGCCCATAGCGACTCAGCCGCTTCGTATCCCACCCACGCGGCAAGTGCGATGAACGTGAGACCGACGAGGCGAAGCGCGTGGGCTTCTCGATCCGCATGCGTCTCAGAGTCCTGAAGCCGCCACAGCAAGACGCTCCCTGACCCACTCTCGATCACCGAATCCAGGCCAAAGCCGATTAGAGCCGTCGAACCCGCTACGAGCCCCGCCCCGATCGAGACCACAGCCTCAACCACATTCCAACCGATGGTGAGGTATTCAAGGCGGCGCCCTTCGCGAAGCTGCGACCGTGGCACGGTGGACTCGATTGGCCTTGATTCACTCATAACCGCTCTTTCAACTCCCCGTGTCTCTGCTCCAGATCGCCAACGTCCAGCGATGTCCAACGGCTCGTCATTGTGCTGCGCGGCCATTCCCTGGTACGCCTGACCTCGGAGGCTCCGCGAACACGGAGGGGTCGGCACGCGCTACGCTGAACGCGTCGGGCCAGTGATTCGCTGACGGCTATGCCTGTTGCAGAGAGCTACCTAACGTCCAGGCATGCTGCTGCGCGGCCCGCCCATTCGCAAAGAGTCGCGACCCGAAGGCCGGTGACTCGGAGCGTTGCGGAAACCGCGACAGCAGCAATGCCTTGTCAGGATGCCGGCCACGACCGCTCTCGGCACCCTTTCAACCCGTCGAAAGAGGTCGACCAATCAGACGCGGACGCGATCCTTGAGGCCCTTCCCCGCTTTGAACGTGGGGACCGTCATCGCTGAAATCTGAATCGGCTCACCGGTGCGGGGGTTGCGGCCCTCCCGCGCCTTCCTACGACGAGTACCGAACGTGCCAAACCCCGTCACTGTGAAGTCGCGACCCGCGTCGAGCTCGATGGCAATGATGCCCTCTCGCGGCTCGGTCGAGAAAATGCAGTCGAGAACCTCACGTGCCTTGGCTTTGCTCAGGTCCGTGTTCTTCGCAAGCTTCGCCGCAAACTCGTCTTTCGTCATCGTGTTCTCCTTGGTGGAATTAAACATCCTCGAACGATCGTCGTAGCAATCGATTGTCGAAACGCGCTGGCGGCAACGCGACTCTACCTAGCTTCAGCCGTCACCAAGACGGCCCTCGAATCAGCCAAGACCGTAAGCGTCCCAATCGAGGTCGCCATTATGCTAACCGGTCCTTCATTGAACAAGGGCCGGGCAGCGACTGGCACGTCGGCCACTACCTCTCCGCGATGCCCTGCCAGCAGCAGTCGCTTGTTGGGCCGTGCCCACCCTGCATATCCAGTCGAGCTCTACGACAGCGCCGAGACCGCGCCCATCGAGTAGAGGATCCACGCCACCATGAGGACCGGCCAAAAGACCGCATGGGCCTTGTGGTACGCATCGCTCGAGGTCCGTATGGCAACCACCGCACCGATGATTAGCAGGGCTTCCAACAGCGCCCAGGGCACCCCAAGGTCTCGGACGTTCTCCATCCCCTTCGTGAAGGCATCGATCACATCCACGACGTAGAGCAGTATGAGGCCGCTGAAGAACACGTGTCTTCGCCCGAAATAGTGCGCGTGGAAATCGAAGGAGTCAGGGACGTCCGGCGGCAGCAGCACCATGGCGATCAGGTAGGTGAGAACCGCGTAGCCGAGCACGAACAGAAAGAGCCCGAAACTCCAATCGGGCGTAGTCACCCACTTGAATTGGAACCACCAGAAGAAGACGAACCAGAACGCGACGTTGCACATCCAGACAGTGTGCGGCCAATAGCTCCGGACGTCCTTCGTGCCCCCAAGAAGTGCGCCCAGCCCGGAGAGCAGGTGTGACGATTATCGAGACGAGAACCGTCAGATATTCAAACGCGGTCATCTATGAGGCACCCTGCTGGGACATTCGTTGGTCGAGCACGCCTTCCTGGAGGTCCATCACCCGCCCCGCTAGCGAGCTGCCGTCCGGGGTCCCGCTGACCGGAGCGATTTCCCCGTTAGAGCGCACCCCCCTCACTGGTGTCCGTCTGCGAGCGCTCCCTGATCTTGGCCCGCTGACGGAAGCTGTGACGCAGCGCGTAGTCTTCGATGAAGAACGGGCGGTGAGCGGTGCGCCCCTGTTCAGGGAGACAACGGCTGCTGAATCTAAGCTGTCCAGAGGAGCCACGAACAGGAGAGTCGGAATCCTTCCGTTCGGGCTACCCAGGCGCTAGCCCACCTGGCCCGAGGTTACAGTCTACGACCCCGTCATCGAGTGGCGTTCAACCCGGCGTTCTCCGGCTCGAGACGCGCTGTAGCGCGGCGCGCAGACGGATGTCGAAGAACAGCACTGTCGCGCTCTCATCATTCAGGGCCGGATCGATGAGGACTTGAAGTGAGGGTGTCACGACGAATCTGGGGAGCGTCTCCGATCGGGCGAACGCCTCTACCGTGGCCTGGTTCCTGTTCAGGGAGACTTGGCCCGAGGACAGACCGGCACGCGCGAACGGCATCCGCGCGGTCGCTCCGGATCGGTCGTAGTCGCGAACAGCACACCTCCGAGGAGCCGAAGCGTGACACTGAGCGTCGTGAGTGAACCCAGGCGACATCCCCCCGACCACGACGGTCACGCATCCCACACCCCACGATGCCCGACTCAGTCCGGCAGGTTTGCCGCGACGATCAGATCCGCCGCGGTCGGGCTAATGGCGATCGGCATGTCGTGCATGATGGCCAGACGGATGAGCGCCTGCAGATCCACATCACTTGTATGCTGCGCGTGTGGGTCGGCGAAGAACACGACCGCGTCGAGCTCGCCTGTTGCGATCATCGCGCCGAGCTGGAGGTCTCCGCCCCGCCCACCGCGGTGCAGACGATGTATCGACAATTCCGGATGGGCACGGAGCAACATGGCCCCGGTCCCGCCCGTACAAATCAGCCGGTGACGTCGCAGCGCCTTGGCATGTCGTGCCACCCAGGCAGCCAGCTGGGCTTTGCGCTCGTTGTGCGCCACGACCCCGATGCGCCGGGGCGCCGTTGATTGGCGGGCCGCGTCGAGCGTGATGGCAAGGATGGATTGCACCTGCGCCGTGAGGCCGTCACCCTCGGCAGGAAATTCCCCGCTCAGCGCCGCAGTGCCGACTGTGAAGGCGGCGGCGGCGCCCTCGGCCACCGCTCTGACTCGTTCGGCGCTGTCGATGCTCCCCGCGACGATCACCGGCTTGTCGGTGGTGGCGCACACGGTCCGAATCAGCTCGGGGACGTCGCCCTTGAACCGGTAGGCGAGCAGATCGAGTCCGTGCACACCTTCCAGCTCGGTCAACGCCCGAGCGCTCTCGGCGATCTCGTCCTGTGACCCCTCCAGCGCACTTGGATGGCCAACGACCCTTCCGGGGAACGGGAAGTAACGAATCGGATGGGAGCGGACGATCGGAACGACTTGCTCGGGGCGTGTCCCCCCGAGAAGACAATCCACGTCGAGCTCCACGGCCGCCCTCGCTGAGCGAAGCTCGCTTTCCTCGTCGAGGCTGACGACTTCGAGGTAGGAGCGTCCCCCGGCGTCTCGGATCTCGTCGGCGAGAATCTGGAGCTCAGCGAGTGGCAGCCCGATGTCCTTGAACCCGATGTGACGCGCACCACCTCCAAGGACCTGGCTCAGCCTGGCACGTGCGTCCGGGACAGTCGCATCGTTCGCGGTAAGCATAAAAATGAAATCAAAGCTCATGACACCGCTCTCCTGTCATGCTTGATCCGCTCCCTTCAGCGGGGTGGTCGGTGATCGCCGGGAGGATGACGGACTCATCGGGGCTGATCCATAGATCCAGCTGGCTCAACTCGTCGTTGAGGTCTATCCCAAGGTGCTCTTCTGCACCGGCTTCGCCTCGCGGTCCACGTGGCTCCCACGGCGTCCGGGCGATCGGGGCATGCTGCACATGGTAGCGGCGAGGCTTGGGCCGGACCCACCGTGCCACACCTCCTCGACGCCTCGAGGCGGTCAGGCGCCGCTGGCAGCAGGACGCAGGTATGACTCGAAGGCTTGAGAAGCCGGGCGGAAGGTGAGACCGAGATCTCTCTGCGCTGCCGCACTGCTGTAGACGATGCGTGCCTTCTGAACCGGCACCTCGTCATTCAACATCCGGGAGATGTCCGAAACGCTCCAACTCTCGCTGCTCAGGTAGTAGCCTCTACCGTGCAGGCCGGGTCGAACAGCCGCCTGGAAGATCCCCTCCGCTACATCGCGAACGTCGACGATGGCAAATTCGGCGTCCACCTCGTAAAGCATCTCCACGAACGGATTCGGAGCGATACGGTTCTTGAACAGGAACTGCAGGCCGGACGACGTCGAGTCTTCACGATTCGACAACGAGGCGCCCATCACACCTACCGGATAGACACTGACAATGTCGAGGCCATCTCTGGAATCCTCAGCCACGAACTTTCGAACCGCTTGGTCAGCGTAGTACTTAGCCTGCGCGTACGGGTGATCAGCATCGCTGAAGTGAGGCTCGTCGCCCTCAGCCCACACGCGATCCTCGGGGCTGCCCGGAATCGGCATGGGATAGGCCGTATTATAGGCGCCGACGCTGGCGACGATCACAGCCCGACCTACCGACCCCTCTTCGTTGACGGCCTGCAGAACGTTGGTCGTCCCGGTGATCGTCGGCTGAAGAAGCTCTTTCTCCGGATCCTCGACCTCGAGCTGAAAAGGAGTGCCGCAATGGATGAGGATATCCAGGCCTCGCACAAACTCCCTCGTGGAGTCGAGATCGCGACAATCCAACTCACGGAGCTCGAGGTTGTCGGAGTTCTCCAAGAAACTCAGGTGTCCGTGCTTCGCCTTGTCTGAGATGTCAGTGGTCGACGCTCTCACCTTGAAGCCATCGGTGAGAAAACGCTTCGTCACATGGCTACCGATGAAACCCGACGCCCCGATGATGCCCGCACACCGCATACGCTGTCCTGATGGGAAGAGAAGGCGCTCGTTCTGATGACGGCCGCGAGCGCGTGATTCTATCGGAGCCCTCGAATCATTGCCAACTGTTCTCCGCGTCTGGGGTCCGCTCACGACCTGCATTGTGGGTACATGCCATATGACCGCGGACCGCAGCGATCTGACGTCCGGCGATTCTGCTGCCGCAGCGTCTGCTCCGCCGGCGAGCGTCGCGAACTGCCCTCCAACTCCGTGCGGACAGCAGCCATTCCTCTTCAGGCCGCGGTCCTCCCCCTCATCCTGGTACCAGAGCCAAGCACGCCCCGACCGGGTCGCGGACCACGGCGTACACATAATCGCCCGCACTGCCCTTTCTCGCGTCCACGACCTCACCTCCCTCTACGCGTGCACGAGAAAGACTCTCCTTGAGATCTCCCACAGGTAGGCAGATCAACCAAACCGGCGGCAGGTCTTGGTTCGCGCCACGCGCGTGGCACACGCCTGCAACGGCCGTCCCGTCCGGCGTACCGAGGGCGTAGTCGGCGTACTGCCCCGCTTCGTCCTTCATTTGCACGTCCTCGGCGGACCAACCCACAACGTCTTTGTAGAAGTCCTTAGTCTCTGTCGCATCGGTCACAGTCAGATCCAGCCAGGCTATGCGGCCGCCCTCCAGGGGCGGGACCGCCTCAGGGGCAACGACTGGAATGATCCCGAAAGCGGCTCCATCAGGGTCACTCAGGACAGCCCACTGACTCTGCCCGAGATCGTCCTTGTGATGCATGAGTTCACGGCCTCCCCGGAACCGGGCTCGTGCAGCGCTGGCAGCAACATCCGCGACCTGAATGTGTGGCATCCACTGGAGCGGGAGGTCCGCGTGCGTCGGATCCCGCTCACCCAGCCCGATGATCGGAACGCCCCCGCTGCTCAGGAGGTCTTCACGCCAGAGCGGCCTGCTCCCTGTCGTCAGGACCCTCGAGTAGAACTGCAACTCTCGCTCGTGCTCCGGCACGGCGATGTCGGCGCTCACTACGACGCCAATCCCTGAGGCTTGCCGAGCGACCACGGCTCACGTCCTTGGCTGAACAGAATGGCACTCCACTCGCGGGAGGCTGCCTGGCGTCTCGGAATTCTGCTGCGCCGCCCGCACCTCCACAAGCGCCAAGAGCGTACCACCTCCCCGTAGGCCCGACTGCGGTCTGCCCCTACTCATGTCGGGAGTTGGGGCCATCGATGGTCGCTTGGCCGGCTGGCTCCACGCGCCTGCGGGTGTTCGGCATAGTAGCGCTCGACGGTAACCTTGCAGGCCTCTTCGTCGTGAATCTCTAACCGAATGCCACGTTCTTCGAGGAGTCTTCTCGTGTCCGCCGGGCTGTAGGAGCTGACCTCGGCAACTACGACGGTAGTCAGACCGAAGCGGATGATCGCGCCGGAACACATCTCGCACGGCATCATCGTGGTGTAGCACGTCGCTCCCGCAAGCAGTTCGAGCAACTGACCGTCACTAGCCCGGGTAGCAAGGTCGCGGATCGCCTCCAGCTCGGCGTGGGTCGTTGGATCACCCGTCTGGGTATAGCGATTGAAACCCGCGCCAATTATCCGGCCGTCCTTGACGATGACCGAACCGACCGGGAACCCCCCTTCTTCGAGCGAATTCACGGCCTGTTCGTGGGCCGCGGCAAGATGTGGATCCATGGCTACGCCTTCTCAGTTGCGCCATCCGGCAGAGGAGCCAGCCAGCGCCATCGAACGTCTCGGAATTCTGCTGCATGGCCCGTCTGCTAACAAGCGCAGCGTACCCACTAGTCAGCCCGTGTCAGTAGCAATCGCTTGTTGGATAGCGCGGCCGTGAGCAGCGGCTTCGGAGGTTCGATCAATTGCGTGGCACATAAGGATCGGGCGCACCGGTCGGCACCGGGGGAAACTCCCGGAGGGACAGGGGTTGTACACGCGGGGCATTGTGTAGTCGGTCTTCTGGTCGTTCCACGCTTCCTGCTCGGAGAAGTGGAGCTTCCAGTTACGCCACTTCACGCCGAAGACGTCGTTGCCCATGTAGACGATGAACCCCTCTCGGTCGGACTCTTCTGACGCACCCAGCAGGAATTCCGACATGTCGATTCCGTCGATAACGCGATCGTCCGGTACCGTCCCGCCGGTCAAGGCGGCAAACGTCGGGAAGAGATCCATTGCGTGCACGATCTCGTCACTCGTCCGCCCGGCCTCGATACGCGCCGGCCAGCGGGCTGCAAACGGGACGCGCAGCGCCCCCTCGAAACCAGTGAAGAGCGTGCCTCGCCAAGGGCCCGCACTGCCCTGCAACGCACCCTCGACCGTGATGCTCGTATTCCCGTACTCGACTGCTTCCGGGCCGTTGTCCGCGGTAAAAATGACGAGCGTGTTCTCAGCCTCACCGAGCCGGTCGAGTGCATCAAGGAGCTCACCCGTGTAGCTGTCGATCTGCGCTAGAAGGTCCGCCCAGGCACCGTTGCCCGTCGTCCCCTCGAAGTCCGGGTGCGGCCTCGTCGGGAAGTGGGTCGCCGTGTACGGCAGATAGACGAAGAAGGGCCGATCAGCTTCAGCCTGCCGCTCCATGAAGTCGATCGCACGATCCGTAAGATCACGGTCGATCAGCGCGCGATACTCGAGGTCGTAGACCCGCACCTGCTCGGGAGTGGAGCCCTTCCGTCCTTCCATAACATATGTTGGCGAGACTCCGCTCTCGGCGAAGCCCGGCAACGACGTGTACGTCGACTCGTCCGTCGAGTTCGGCACACCGTACCACTCGTCGAAGCCCTGATCCGTCGGGAAGCGGCCGTCGGTGCGGCCGAGGTGCCACTTGCCGTACATCCCCGTCGCGTACCCCACGTCGGAGAGCATCTCGGCCATCGTGACTTCCCATTGGACCAGGCCGTACACGCCCTCGCCCAGAGGCACCGTACCGTTCCCGCTGCGGATCGCGTAGCGCCCCGTCATGATCGCCGAGCGCGACGGCGTGCACTGGACCTCGACGTTGAAGTTGGTGAGGCGCAGGCCTTCAGCAGCAATTTGGTCGAGCCGCGGCGTCTCGGACCCGCGTATGATCCCGCCTCCGTTGAAGCCAGGCTCACCCCAACCGAAGTTGTCCATGAACACGACGACGATGTTGGGCCGTTGTTGAGCCTGAGCATCCGGAGGATTCAGTACAAACCCGCAGGTCACAGCGAGCGCTATCAGGACTGAGTGCTTGAGCATCGAAGATTCCAACGAATAGGTGGCGTAAGGGCGTGGCTATCTCCCGCCCGAACCTCTTTCCTGCGCTATCCAACGTTTCGTCATTCTGCTGCGCGGCCCGCCCCTGCACCAGCGCAGCGTACCGACTAGTCCTTCCCTGACAGCAGCAATTCCTTGTTATGTGGGGCGTCCCCCTGGCCATTCGGACCAGACCTCACTCGGATTGCCACACGACCAGCGGCCCTCAAGCTCCTGAGGTACGCCACTCCGCCCATGATCTCTCTGGCCCATCACGCCTTGTTTCTGACGCGACGTCAGTTTAGTATGACGGCATGTCAGAATCTGGATATTCGCCGCTGCGCATCACGCCCTCACCCGTGCCTCAGGTCCCAAAGGCCGAGCGTACCAAGGCCGTCATTCTGAACGCGGCGATCGAGTTCCTCTGGACACGCCCGTTCCGTGATCTGACCGTCGCGGAGGTGATGCACCCCACGGGGCTCAGTCGTGCCGCCTTCTACCAGTATTTCCGTGACCTGCACGCGCTCATGCAGGCGCTGCAGGACGTGATTCAGGATGAGATCTTCGCGGCCGCCGGACCGTGGATCGAGGAGGTCGGCGACCCGGTCCCCCTGATGAGGGAGGCCATAGACCGCCTGGTTCGCGTCTGCTACGACCGGGGGCCCCTGATCCGCGCCCTGTCCGATGCCGCAACCACAGACGCAGTGTTCGAGCAGGCGTGGAGCGGCTTCCTCCAAGCCTTCGACGACGCTGCCACAGCCCGGATCGAAGAGGACCAACGACAGGGTCTGATCCCGGACCTCGATGCTCGGCCCGTCGCTTTCGCCCTGAATCGCCTGGACGCCTCAACGCTCATCGCGGCGTTCGGCCAGCACCCCAGACTGGACCCGGAGCCCGTTCGCGAGTCGTTGGCGCGGATCTGGATTTCCACGCTGTACGGGACGGAGTGCCTCGATTCGGACTCCGGCCTGGTCCGCACATGAACAGGACGGCACACACTGCCGTGACAACTAAAGGAGACGCCATGAAGACGACCACCCGCGGACTCGGTTTCGCCTCTTGCGTCGCGCTGGTCGCGCTCGCGAGCTGGGCACCGCACCTGCAAGCGCAGATCAGTGACGCCACGCTGCGCTCGATCACTACTCCAAACGTGGTCGAGACATCGATCGGAACGCTGGAATTTCTCGACGGCGCGCCGCGGCCTGAAACGGCCGAGAAGATCTATGACTATCTCAACACGATGCGCGGGGTCGACGCCTTCTTGAAGGGAATGCAGGGCGCATCCCTACGTGGGTTGATCGAGGGCAATCACAGCATCGGCGCGGTCGAGGCCCATCAGGTGGTGATCATGGATCGCCTGATGGATTCGCGGTCGCTGTTTTTGACGGGGAACACGTCGACGATGTACGTGCTCCCCACGCTCGACCTCGAGCGAGACGGTCCCACGGTCCTCGAAGCGCCCCCGGGCATGCTGGGCGCCTTCAACGACGCGTGGTTTCGCTACATGACGGACATCGGACCCGCAGGCCCGGACCGGGGAGCCG
>JBDGVS010000116.1:0-7386 GCA_039585535.1 Gemmatimonadota bacterium
CGATTTCCTCTGTCACAGCCCACTTCAGTCAGCCCTAAACATATCCCAGAGCGCCGAGGGATCTAAGGGGTTCCGCTCGTCACTAGCGCAGCAGGGCGGCCAGAATCCCGTCAGCCACCGAGTAGGGCGTCTCGTCGCCCCGCGCGATCGCATCGACCCCCGCGTCGAGCAGCTTCCGCGCCGTGTCGGACTTCCACGTTACCCGACGAAGCTCGCGATCGACCACGTCCCGAACGCGAATCTCCGCTCGCTCGCGACGGCGTGTCTCGATGTGGCCGCTCGACTCGAGCCAGCTTCGGTGTCGCTCGATGGTTTCGAGCAACTCCTCGACTCCCTCGTTTGTGAGGGCATTCGTGGTCAACACCGGAATCTCCCAGCCACCCTGCTCGAGAGCGGGTGCATCGGTGGTTCGCTCCTTCTTCATCACCGCCCCCAGATCAACCCCGTGGTGGGCCGGGATGTCCCGCATCGCGCTCCCCGCTCTCAGGTGCAGCGCCTGCCGCAACTCCTTGACCAGGCGAGCGGAGCCCGGGCGGTCCGCCTTGTTCACCACGAAAATGTCGGCGATCTCCATCAGTCCGGCCTTCATGGCCTGGATCGCGTCGCCGGACTCCGGGACCAGCACGACGACGACGGTGTCGGCCGCTGCAGTGACCTCCAACTCCGTCTGGCCTACGCCGACCGTCTCGACCAGCACCCGATCGAAGCCGAATCCATCCATCAGGTCGACCACTTCCTTGGTGGTCGCGGCCAATCCGCCCAGCGACCCGCGGGTCGCCATCGAGCGAATGAAGATCCCGGGATCCGTGGCGATCTCGTTCATCCGGATGCGGTCCCCCAGCAGGGCACCGCCCGAATACGGCGACGTTGGGTCGACTGCGACGACCCCGACATGCTCGTCCGCCTCCCGATACGAAGTCGCGACCGAGGCGACCAGACTCGACTTCCCTGCGCCCGGAGGGCCTGTGAAGCCCACGCGCTTCGCCTGGGGCCCTGAGGCCATCACGGTATGCAGGAGCTGCTGAAAGCCCTCCCGCTCGTCTTCGACCGTGGAGATCGCACGAGCGAGGGCAATCGGCTTGCCATCACGGAAGCGCTCGAGGAGCTGCTCGTGCTGGGCCGAGGCTGGAGCAATGTCAGTCATATGCGGCGGTTACGAGATCCGGGTCAGGGCCGATCCGTCGGGCGAATCCCCCGAGCGTGTCTCAGGGGATTGGCGAGCAGGTGGGTGGGAATGAAGAGGACGATGATGAACATGACGAGAGCGGCAAAGAGCCCGGTTCCGAGAAGCCACCAGTTCCGTAACGCGATGAAGAGGATCGAAGTGATCACGGCGGTCACCGACGCGAAGATGCTGAGCAGGAGTCGACGGGCCTGCAGGTGGATGAAGCGCTCCTGAGCCTGGACGTCTCGAGGGTGGACGCGCACTCGCAACTCTTCTCGCTCTGCACGAGTCACGAGGTCCCGCACGGAGCGGACGACCGACTGCGACTCCTCGACGAAGGAGCGCGCGATCTGTGCCGGCTGCTGACGCGTCGTCCGCATCAGTTCGGCCTGATTGTCCATCACGATGCCACGGATGAACGTCAGTCCGTCGAAACGCGGGTCGTACGAGAACGCGAGCCCCTCGATCAGCGCCGCAGTTCTCAGGAAGTACACCAGTTCCTGCGGCAACATCAGCGGCCATGTATAGAACGTGTCGAGCACCTGCTCGAGCACTTCCTCGACGATCGTCTGACGGTTGGTCGTCTTCGCGCGCTCCACGATGCGCAGAATTTCTGCAGAGGCCTCGCGGATCTCACCGCGGGACACCTCCGGGCTGATCATGCCCAGGCGGTACATCTCGTTGATCACGGAATCGAGATCTTCACGCCCGAGAGCCAGCGCCATGCTCAGGATCGACTCGCGCGTGTAACGAGGTACTTCGACGACGGCTCCCCAATCGAGCAACACGATCGTGCCGTCGTCCTGTACGAGGAGGTTCCCCGGGTGCGGATCGGCGTGCATGAAGCCGTCGATCATCATCATCCGGAGGTAGACGTTGGTCAGCGCCTCCATCACCTGTCGGAACGAGAGTCGGCCCGCCCGGAAGTGCCCCTCGAGTCTATCGATCTTGGTGCCGGCGCAGTGCTCCATCACCAGCACTCGTCGCCGGGTGTACGTATCGAGCACGTCGGGGGTGCGGACGCGGCGATCGCCGGAGAACGCCCGGCGGAAGCGGGCCATGTTCTCCGCTTCTTTCACGAAGTCCATCTCGTCTTTGACGCGGACGGAGAATTCGCGAATGACGTTGGTCAACGCGCGGACGTGGTGATTCGGAAAAAGAATGTTGATCCAGAAGAGCAGTCGAAACGAGATGTCGAGATCCAGGGCCACCGACTCTTCCACGCCCGGCCTCAGCACCTTGACCACGACGTCCCGCCCGTCGACACGGGCCGGGTGCACCTGCCCCAGGCTCGCGGCCGCGAGGGGCCGGTCGTCGAAGCTTTCGAAAACTTCCGCGATCGGCGCGCCCAGCTCCCCCTCGATCACCCTCCGAATGGCGTCGGACGGATCCGCAGGAACCCGGTCCTGTAGCGTGCCAATCGCGGAGAGATAGGGCTCGGGCAGGATATCCGCTCGCGAGCTGAGAAGCTGAGCGAGCTTGATGAAGGTCGGCCCCAGATGGGCGAGTCGCGCCGTGAGCTTCTCGGCCCGGTTCTGATGCTGCTCCGCAGCGCGGCTCGCGGGCCCGCCGAAGATGATCCATGCGCGGCGGTCCCGGAGGAACGCCACCAAATAGGGCGTAAGGCGAGCGATGACAGTGAACGTGCGGACCGTGCGCTTCATAGGGTTCGCCCCGCGCGAACGTCTTCTGCCCGCTGACCCCGGATCAACCGGAGAGAAGCAGCTTGGAGGCGAGCCCCAAGAGGAGGAAGAATCCGCACAGATCCGTAAGCGTGTGAACGAAGACTGACGATGCTACGGACGGATCTACCCCCATGCGGTCGAGAGTTGCCGGTACGAAGGCGCCAGCGAAACCCGCGACGATCTGGTTCCCCCACATCGCGAGCATCACGACGAGTCCGAGCATCGGATCACCATTCACGATGATGGCGAGCAGGGCGATACCCACCCCGAGGACGCCGCCGATCACGAGTCCGACCAGAATCTCCTTCATCACGAAGCCGCGCGTGCTGCCCGGCCCTTCGATCGTGAGACGTCGAATGGTGATCGCGAGCGACTGCGTGCCCGAGCTCCCCCCCATCGCGGCGATGATCGGTGCGAGGAAGGCGAGCGTCAGCACCTGTTCGATCACGTCTTCGAAGACGAGGATCACCGATGCCGCCGCAGACGCCGTCAGCAAGTTGAGTGCGAGCCACGGTAGGCGGGTGCGAACCGACGCGGTCCAGCTGTTGTTCAGCTCGTCTTCATCGTTGACGCCTGCGAGACGCAGGATGTCTTCTGTCTTCTCCGCCTCTATGACGTCGCTCACATCATCGAAGGTGATACGACCGAGAAGCACGTTGCCAGGGGTCACCACGGGAATCGAGGCCAGATTGTATCGGGCGATGAGCCGCCCGACCTGCTCCTGGTCTTCGTCCGGGCGCACGGTCGCGACCGGTTCCTCCACCATCGTTTCGATGCTCGATTCAGGGTCGGCGATCACCAGATCGTCCAGACGCACGGTGCCGAGCAGCCGGCGATCGGTACCGACCACGAACACCGTGTAGAAGTCTTCGACCTCACGTCCCTGAAGCCGCACTTCGAGCAGCGCCTCCGCCGCGGTCAACGAACCCTCGACAGCTACGAACTCGGTGGTCATCAGACCACCGGCCGTCTCCTCGTCATACTGCATGAGGCCGATGAGGTCGTCCGCTGTCTCGTCCGGTAGCGCCTCGAGAATCCTCTGCTGCTCGGGGGGGTCGAGCTCACTCATGAGGTCGACGGCATCGTCGTCGGCCAGCTCTTCGATCAGCTCCGCACCCTTCTCCGGCTCGAAGGCCGCCAGACGGTGCCCACGCTCCTCGCCCTCCTCCATCTCGGACAAGGCCTCCGGGGCGAGTTCGACGGGGAGCGCCGAGAGCAGTGCGATCTGAAGCTCCTCGTCGAGGCGCTCGACTACATCGGCGAGGTCGGATGCATGCAACTGCCCCACCAGCGCGATCGCCTCGGCAATCGCGCCCTCTTCAGCCCGCGCCTCGATCCGGGCCTGGAGATCCTGGCTTTCTTCGGCGGATGAGGAGGACATGAGTGCCCCGTGGGTCGACGCACGCGCCGGGAGAGACGAAGCCGAGTCCGGCTCCGGAATAGCCTCGGAAGATCCTTCTGACTCATCCACGAAGCAAGGCGCGCCCGAGGGCAGGCTCAGTCCTCGAGGATCTCCCGCACGAGCACTTCCTGGCGGAGGAACATCGGACTGTCGATCCGCTCCGGCCCTTCCGGATGGTCGTGCCCCAGAACGTGCAGGAGGCCATGCACGGTCAGTCGCACGAGTTCTTCCGACGGTTCGATCCCAAGCTCGTCAGCCTGCCGAAGGGCCTGCTCGGCTCCGATGTACACATCGCCCAGGAGGGCGTCATCATCGCCCAGTGAGAAGGCGATCACATCAGTCGGTCGGTCGCGGTCGAGATACGTCCGGTTGATCCGCTGGATGCCGACATCGGACAGGAGCGTAACGGACACCTCACCCACCAGCCTCCCCTCGGACGTGGCTACGTGTGTGGCGGCGCGCTTGAGTGCGTCATGATCGGCATCGCCGTGCTCGACATTGACCGTGACCTCGAGTGACGACACCTGTCAGCCCTTCCGGCTCTCCGCAGAGGCATCGGCCGAAGCCTCGCCTTCAATCGGCGTATCACTCGCTTCGGCGACCACGGGAGGGCGCTCCGTCGGAGATCCATCTCCCGACTCGTCCGCCGCAGTCTCCACGTCGACTCCTTCCGACTGTTTCGTGAGGTGGCGGGTCTCGGGATACTCGATCCGGCGGTGCACCACACCACCGAGGATTTTCACGAACTGACTCTTCACCCGTGCGATCTCTCCGAGCGTCAGAGGCGACTCGTCGAGCTGCCCATCGGAGACCTTACTCTCGACGACCGTATTGATCAGGTCCCTCACCCTGTCGGGCGTCGGGTCGCGCATCGCGCGGGCTGCTGATTCACACGAGTCGGCGAGCATCACGATCGCCGTCTCCTTCGACTGCGGCTTGGGTCCCGGGTAGGTGAAGCGCGCCGGGTCGACGTCGGCACCCGATTCCTCACGGGCCTTCTGGTAGAAGAAACCGATCCGCTGCACACCGTGATGTTGACGGATGAAGTCGACGACGACGTCCGGAACCTTCCCTTCCTCGGCCAGCCGAACACCCTCCGTGACGTGCTCACGGACGATCGCGGCAGAGGTCTCCGGCTTGAGCTTGTCGTGCGGGTTCCGCCCGTCGGGCTGGTTTTCCACGAAGTAGTGCGGCTTGAGCATCTTGCCGATGTCGTGATAGAGCACGCCAACCCGACACAGAAGCCCGTTCGCTCCGACTTCGGCCGCGCCCGCTTCCGCGAGGTTCGCGACGTTGATCGTATGCGCGTACGTCCCCGGCGCTTCCATCGACAATCGACGCAGCAGGGGGCGCGTCGGGTCCGCCCACTCGAGCAGCGTCTGGTCGGTGGTGATGCCAGTGAAGAGCTCGAATACCCACAGAAAGCCTACCGCCAGGAGCGCCGACACCGTCGCGTTCCCGGCGATCGCTACGAACGACTGGGCGAAGTCGATCAGGGGTTCCGACCTGGAGAGACTCCAGGCCAGCGAAACCAGACTCGCCGTGCCCGCAATGATTGCGATCGACACCCATGTTTCGGAGCGGCGCCGCACCGCACGAACACTCATCGCGGCAGCCGCTCCTCCGCCCATCACGACAAGCACGGTCCCATACGAGGCGAACTGCGCGAGCGTCCCGGTGATCGCCGCGAGAATGAGTACGAGAAGCAGTGACATGCGCGTATCCCACAGCACTGCTACGGGGAGCGCGACGAAGGCAATCGGCAACCATTCGACCGGAAGCTCCGCTCGCTCGATACCATACGCGGCGAGGAAGTACGTGGCTGTGAGCAGAGAAAGCAGCGCCAGCCAGCGGTAGTTCTCGTACACCTGAGGTCGACTGAAGAAGAGCAGCAGACCGAAGATCGAGAGGAGCATGAAGGTGAGCAGGCTCGCGCCGAGCAGGGCCACCGCGAGCGGCTCCTCCGACTCGAGCATCCCTGCCTCGCGCAGAGCACTACTGTAGGCGTCGAGACGCTCGAGCGTCTCCGGACCGATCGGATCGGCAGCACGCACGATCGCCTCGCCCTGGAGGACATCCGACTTGGTCAGCGGGACTGAGCTCCGGGCCGCATTTCGATCCACCTCGGTCGCGACGATGTTCGGGACGAGGCTGTACTCGAGATGAAAAATCAGGATCATGCGGAGCAGATCCTGCCCGTCCGGCGGAAATCCCGGCGGCAGGTAGAGCACCGACTCCGCGTAGAAGTCCCGCGAGGTCAGGAGTTGATCGATCGGCCGCGTCCGCTCCGGCCGATCCGGGGTCCGAACGTAGATGACGTCGGTCAGGACCGAGGACAGCTCGGCAGGATCGAGCATTCCCCGGGGGATGACCTCCCGGGCCGCGGCCTGTGCCGCCGTCCGGAGCGCCGCCCGCTGCTCATCGTCGAGGACGTACTGCATCTGCGACGGCTGAGCAGTCACCCGGCTCACCTGGAGAATGCGGCCTACACCGAGTGTATCACCCGCGACCACCGCACTGTCGAGACGATCGAAAAAGCGCCCCAGTCGGACCGAAACGGAGTCGCCGGCAGCCACCCGCTCGTCGAACGTGCGTGGCACCGCCTCCGCAGCCTCACGCCGCTCGCGTTCGAGTTCCCCTCCCGACTTCGGCACGGAAAAGGGGATCTGCGCGATGACATCCTCCGGAGCGACCATCCCCTCGGTGTACGGTGTGACCCGCATCCCCTCGAGAGGCGGAAAGAGCACCGTGACCAGAGCAGACAGCGCCACCAGCAGTAGGACACGGGCCCCGTGATGACGAAGTCTATCTCCCGGCGCGGAGCCCGGTTCACCCGAGATGCGACGGGGGATCGGATCGGAACCCCGCTCCTCGGCTCGTCGACTCACGCCTCGGAATCTCCGTCTTCATCGTCACGAGCGTACGCCTTGATGATGTCCTTCACGAGGCGATGTCGGATGACGTCCTTGGCATCGAGGTAGATCACTTCGATGCCGTCGATATCGCTCAGTATCTCCTCGACTTCGAGGAGCCCCGAGTCGGCCGGATGCGGCAGATCGATCTGCGTCTTGTCTCCCGTAATCACGACACGCGAGTTCAGACCCAGCCGGGTCAGAAACATCTTCATCTGAGCG
>JBDGVS010000117.1:0-7375 GCA_039585535.1 Gemmatimonadota bacterium
GCGTCGACCATGGCCGCGATCTCGCTCCACCGTGCGTGTCCGGAGTACATATCCGCTCGCGTTCTGGGGTGGAGGCAGATCGCCTTGGCTCCGGCCTGCTCGCAACGCAATCCGATTCCAACCGGATCTCGGCTTTGTTCGTTGAAGCCGCTACGCACCTTCACTGTGGTCGTGAGCTCCGTGGCATCGTCGACGGCTCGAATGATCTGACCGACGAGGTCGAGATCCCGGAGGCAGCCGGAGCCGCCGTTTCGCTTCACGACCTTCTTCACCGGACATCCGAAGTTGATGTCGATGAAGTCGGGCCCGAAGGCCTCGGCCACGAAGGCTGCAGCATCCGCCATGATCGCCGGATCCGCACCGAAGATCTGGATTCCGATCGGGCGTTCCGCCTCGTCGAAGCGCAGATATTCGCGGGATCGCTTGCTGTTCATGACGATGCCCGCAGCACTCACGAACTCACTCACGAGTACGTCGGCTCCGAATCGACGACAGAGTCGACGGAACGGCGACTCGCTCACACCGGCCTGCGGTGCGAGGTAGAGCGGGGTCGAGGGACCCGAGAGGAGTGCGACCACGTCGTTCGTCATGGCCGAAAATTAGACCGAATAGGGTATCGACAGAAGTTGCACGGTGTAAGGGGGTGCCCCGATGGCCGGGCGTTGGTATTCTCCGCCGGCTCAAAGGCGTGCCCAGACAATCCAGGGAGACGGTGCATGAGGCTGAGGGAGCTCTTCACGGAAAACGCGGTGAAGCTCGATCTCGAGTCCGAGACGAAGGGGGACGTGCTGCGTGAACTCGTCGGCCTGCTGGCTCTCGACCCGAAGTCGGAAGAGACGCTCTACAAGACACTCAAGCGCCGAGAGAATCTGGGATCCACGGGGATCGGCAAGGGCCTCGCGATCCCCCACTGTCGATCGCTGGTCGTGAATCGCCTCAGACTGGCCTATGGAAGGAAGAAGTCGGGACTCGACTTCGATTCCATCGACGGGGCCCCGGTGCACAACTTCTTCCTGATCATTGCACCTCCGCTCGAGGTCTCGAACCAGTATTTGCCGGTGCTCGGTAAGATCGCGCAGTTCGCCAAGGATCCCGAGGTGCCGCAAGAGTTACTGCAGTTGGAAGACGTCGAGGGCTTCCTCGCGCTGCTCAGCGAGAAGGGCCACTGATCACTTCATGACGTACATCTTCCGGGTGATCGGCTTGAAGCCGTTGACCGCCACCTGCATCAGGTAGATCCCCGACGCGACCTGCCGACCCATCTGGTCGGTGCCGTCCCAGTACGCTTCGTACCGGCCGGGCTGCGTGAACTCCAATTGATCCACAAGCACGCCCTCGCCGGAGGGGTGCCTCAGCGCAACAGGATGCGCCACCAACTGGGTCAGGATGTTGAAGATGCGGATCGTCACAACAGCAGGACGCCCGTCGACGAACAGATCCTCCCCCAGACTGAAGGGGATCGTGGTCTCGGGGTTGAACGGGTTGGGATAGTTCTGGTCGAGCTGTAATCCGTTCGCCTGCCCACTCTGCATACGACGGCCCGCATCCTGAGCGGACACGGCCTGGGCGGAACAGAGTAGGAAAAGGAGGACGGAGAAGACGCCGGTGGCGCGTCTCATCGGGACCTCCGCACAACAACTGTGCAGTAGCTAAGCGTCAATCGCGCTCCATGTGTGACTACCGGTGGGCACACGTGCCCTTTGCTTTCATTCTACGGGGTCATTCATTGAGCGGTCAAGCGAGGTATCCGCCGTTCGGCTCCAGTCTTGCCCCGATAGATGTGATACAGTGAGGGGGCCAGATCGTTGCCTCGACAGCTGTAGAAGCACACGAGACGGGCACTTCCGCCGGCTCAGGCAGTCGGCACGGTGCGCCCGTCGTCACTTCGCAGCGTCGTCCCCAGGCCATCGAAGTAGTTGAGGATTGGGATGAGGTGTTTACGCGTAACTCCCAATACATCACGGAATTCGGACGGCCCAAGGCCGGTTCGGCCTCCGAGCTCTTTCGATATTCTGGCCGCCGCAACGTCCAACTCGGCAGCACCCACATACAGACCATCTGCCACAGAGCGAATCTCGCCGCGGTACTCGAGGCGCCGGATCAGACCCTTCAGATCAGATCGGGCCCTGAGCTCTTCGGGGAGCTCTTCCACGAGCGGAGCGGCCAGTCCCTCGCCCGTGATGGCCGCCAGGAGCTGCTCGGACGCCGTCTCCTGATCGGACGTCATCGTCGGCTCGAAGCCAGGGGTACGTAGACCGCCCTCCATCGACTCCAGCTCGCCGGACTCGACGAGCGCCTCGATGGCCGCGTTGGCGATCTCTGGATGGGCCCACGCCGGCAACGCGGCCCGCACTTCCGCGAGCGGAACAGACGGTCGTAGCGCATCCGCGCCCTGGGCGGCTTCCACTGCCACCTTCGCGAGCAAACGCGCCTCTCTGGACACGTCGGGTCCAAACAGGTGCCCTGCGGTGGTCAGGATCCCGTCGGAGGCCAGTGCTTCAACCAGAGCTTCTGAATCCTGCGGCGTTGTGGCGGTCAGGATCGGCAACGCCGCACGACGCACCCCCGCCCACGCGGCAAGATCGAGCGTCGCACGAACGGCCTCGAGTGGCGTACCGTCGAGCACCTTCGCGACGTTCGCGAGCACCATCTCGTCGAGTCGATTTCTCTTCGGGGGTGAAGGTTCGGCCACCACGCCACCACCGATCGTCGTCACCGGTGAGTAGGCCCTCAAAACGAGGCGGTCCTTCGCCCGGGCAACCAGCGGTGCCTCCAATCGGAGCTGAACCCATCCGGCCTGCCCTGCCTCGAGCGGCGCGTCCCCGAGCAAGGCCACTCGCGCCAACACCTCGGCCGTCCCGTGGTGAACATGGACTCGCTGATTGTGGGCGAGCGTCCAGTCCGTATCGGGGAGCATCTCCACTCGGGTGGTGAGCATCCACGTCGACTGCCATTCGGGGGAGGTTACGAGGGTCGCACCTCGCGAGACCACATCGCGATCACTCCCGTCTCCCGTGAGAGCCACCGCAACGCGGTCTCCCACGACCGCCCGATCAGCGCTCTGCCCGTGCACCTGAAGCCCACGGATACGGGCTCCGAGGTCGTCCGGGAGCACGCGGACCTTGCCTCCCACCTCGAGGCTGCCACTCCACAGGGTGCCAGTCACCACCGTCCCAGTTCCCTGGATCGTGAAGACGCGATCGAGCGGCAGACGCGCGAGATCATCCGCCGTGGACCGTCGAGCTCGGCCAGCCGCGGCGGTCAGAGCGTCGATCAACGCATCGAGCCCGGTCCCTTCCACCGAGGACGTCGGAATCCGGGGCGCTCCCGCATACCGAGTACGCCCGATCACGTCCTCGACGTCAGAATCGACGAGTTCGAGCCACTCCTCGTCCACGGCGTCACACTTCGTGAGCGCCACCACCAGTTCAGGCACCCCGAGTAGCTCGACGATCGCGAGATGCTCTCGCGTCTGCGGCATCACGCCTTCATCTGCCGCGACAATGAGCATGACGACGTCCATCCCGGCCGCTCCGGCTACCATCGCCCGAACGAAGGCCTCATGCCCGGGCACATCGACCACACCGAACCGTGGGCCGCCGTCGATCGCCAATTCGGCGAAGCCCAGTTCGATGGTGATTCCACGGGCCTTCTCTTCTTTGAGACGGTCGGTGTCGGTACCCGTCAGGGCGCGGACCAGCGCCGTCTTGCCGTGGTCGATGTGCCCAGCGGTCCCGAGAATCAGACTAGCCATCTTCGACCTCGGCATCGGGGGGCATGGCGCTCCCCAGAAAGCGGAATGACTTCAGCGGCTTTGAGACCACATGATAAGCGATGAAATCCGCCACGAGCGCGAGGTGGCGCCGTGGATGGCTCAGCCCCTCGGGAACTTCGCCGCGAATCAATGTTTCGAGCTGCGTTCGAGCAATCGGACCCACTCGAGGCCCGGCGGCATCTTCCCCACATTCAGCGCAGCGCATACCGCCGGCTGAGAAGTCGAATCGACCGATCTCGTCGGGCTTGAGCGGCTCGCTGCACCGGAGGCACACGTCGAGTTGAGGGGCGAACCCGAATGACTCCGTGATCGTCCACAGCGCGGCAAGCACGCTACCCGGCAATGCGGCGGCCTCGACGCTCTCGAGAACGTCGAGCGCGCGTTCGAGGGCCTCGAAGACCGCCTCCTGGGGCTCTTGCTCCGCGTGCACGAGCACCAGCTCCGCGGCAGCCGATGCTCCGCCGAAGCGGAGCACGTCCGACGCGAGGCCCTCACGGAGGGCGGTGCAGTGAAAGTCCTTCATGGTGTGCAGGTCGCGCTGGGGCTTCACATACGCACTCAACTCACCGGAGGCGAAGCTCGCGAGCGTTGTGGTACCCTTCCCGCTTCGACCTCGGACGCCTCGAGCGACCACGCTCACGAGGCCGTAATCTCGAGTGTAGAAGCGCAGGATCTTGCTGGAGTCACCGTAATCGTGCGCTCGCAGCAGAATCGCCGGCGTACGGACGGGAGCCACGTCAGACTGCTCGAATCCGGCGAATGAGTTCCGCCCTGCGTGACTCGTAGGCCACGGTTTCTTCCGGAGACCGAGTGCCCGATGCGAAGTCCTCGTCGAGTCTCGCAACCTGATGGAGCAACGCCTCTCGACCCGAGGCAGATACGGCTCCACTCCCCGCGGGGGACTCCGTGGGTGCGCCCCGACGCAGCACAATGAACGCGGCGGCGCCCAGCACCGCGGCAAGAATGAGCGATACCCACTGGACAGGCGGCGGACCTCGCTCCTCGGACTCGACGATGACGAGTTCGGACTCGGTCACGTCGACACCCGTGAAACGCCGATAGGTCGAGCCTTCTTCGAGTTCGATCCGGTCCAAAAGCTCGAGCCCCGGGACCTCGACGAGAGGCGCCGGCTCTCGAATAAGCACATCGAGTGCCTCCGTCGGGCCTCGATTGGGGATCGCGATCCCGATCTCAGGTACGTGATAGCGCACAACGAAGAGCCGCTCTCCCGGTGGCAGCGCCGCTCGTACGACGAGCGCCCCTTCTTCGAAGTCAGCCGCCGCAAACGACAGCTCGCCTTCACCTGTCGTAACGTCGGTGGCCTCCGCGGGAAGCGGGTGACGCCACACCACTCCGCCGGGTCGGATCACGGCCGTGCGATCACCATCATTCCGGAGCTGGAACAGGTCCGTTACCCGCCACCCGGCACTGTCAGGTTCGAAGAAGACGCTTCGCGACTGGAGCGGAATGGAAAGGCCGTCGAGGGGCGCCAGGATCGTATCATGTGCCAGCACCTCGTAGATCGAGTCGAGCTGCGCGATCTCAGTGATCGCAGGACCGAAGTAGAGCACGCCCTGATGACGGACCGAGGCGAAGAACACGTCCCCGAAGGCAGGATCGGGTGCCCGCGGGAGGTCGAACGAGAAGGCGCCGTCCCCGGTGACGCTCAGCGAATCGAGTTCACCCTGCGTTCCCTCACTCAAATGGTGAAGGACGACGATACCGGTCGACATCGGCGCGTCTCCAACGTACACGGTACCCGCCAGCGCAGGAGGAGCATCCTGCGCTACCGCGGCCCCTCCCGAGCTGAAGAAGAGACCTAGACCGAGGAGGAGGGCACGCCCCTCAGGGCGAGAAACGTCCAAAGTCCTCGGGGTCCAGCCCCTTGAGGTGCTCCTTGAGCTGCTCCGCATCCAATGAAGCCTCTGGGCGAAGTGGTTCTAGCTGAGGGCCTTCAGAGCCAGGGGCAGCCTCGCCTTCCTCTACCTCGATCGGCGCCTCCTCGAGAAGGCCGTCGTCGGCGAAAATGCGAGCATCGACACGCAGCGCGACGGCAATCGAGTCCGACGGACGCGCATCGAGTGAGATCAGATCTCCGTTACGCTGCACAATCAGCTCCGCGAAGTAGGTGCTCTTTTCGACCCTGGTGATAATCACCCGTTGAAGCGCACCACCCAGGCTCTTCAGCACCGAGCAGATGAGATCGTGGGTGAGGGGTCGAGCAAACTCCATCTCCGCGAGCTGCATTGCAATCGCACTCGCCTCCCCCGGTCCGATCCAGATGGGCAGCACGCGCTCCCCACCCATCTCTTCCAGAATCACCACGGGTGTGTTCGTGGCGCGATCCAGCGCCAGACTTTGCACCCTGACCTCGACGAGCACGGACGGACTACCTCGGAAGTGGCGAATGGACGTGAGTCGGCGCGTCGCATGCACGCCTTCCCTGAGCCCTCCAGTACTCCTGAGTTCTGCCGGGGTTCTCCCGAAGATCCGGCAGCTGGCGTCGGTCAGGCCCCTGCCGCGGACTTGAGCTCGTCCGTACGGTTGGTCATCTCCCAGGAGAAGAACTGAACCTCGCCCGTACCGCCCGCATCCGGGACCCGCATCTCGGGCGTCCGCCCGAAGTGCCCGTACGCCGCCGTCGGGGTGAAGATGGGATTCCGCAGTCCGAGCTCCTCGATGATCGAAGCCGGGCGGAAGTCGAAGACGTCGGCGACCGCGCGGGAGAGTTCCTCGTCGGACACCGACCCCGTGCCGAACGACTGCACGTGGACCGAGACCGGCTCGACCACGCCGATCGCGTAGGCCAACTGGATCTCGCACCGTCGCGCCAGACCGGCAGCAACCACGTTCTTGGCCGCCCACCGCGCGGCGTACGCCGCGGAGCGGTCAACCTTGGTGGAGTCCTTTCCGGAGAAAGCCCCGCCGCCATGGCGACCCACGCCACCGTACGTATCCACGATGATTTTGCGCCCGGTCAGCCCCGCGTCCCCATGCGGGCCACCGATCACGAAGCGGCCGGTCGGATTGATGTGCAGAATGCAGTTCTCGGGATCGTACAGCTCGGGCGGAAGCGCCGGTGCCACGACCTTTTCGCCGATGAGTCGGACGAGATCATCGTGACGAATGTCCGGGTCATGCTGGGTGCTGACGACCACCGTGTGAATCCGGACCGGTCGATCGCCATCGTACTCGATCGTGACCTGAGCCTTCCCGTCCGGGCGCACCCACGGGAGCTCGCCGCTCTTCCGCACGCGAGCCAGCTGCCGGGTGAGCGCATGGGCATACTGAATGGTGGCCGGCATCAGCTCATCGGTCTCATCCGAGGCATAACCGAACATCATGCCCTGGTCCCCGGCCCCACCGGTGTCGACACCCATGGCGATATCGGGCGACTGCTGGTCCAGAGCCGTCAGGACGGCACAGGTGTGGCCGTCGAGTCCGAACGCGGCGTTCGTATATCCGATCCGCTGGAGCGTCCCGCGCACGACGTCCTGGACGTGTACGTACCCCTTCGTCGTGACCTCTCCCGCCAGCATTGCGAGACCGGTCGTCACGAAGGTCTCACAGGCCACGCGGGATAGCGGATCCTGAGCCAGC
>JBDGVS010000118.1:0-7328 GCA_039585535.1 Gemmatimonadota bacterium
CCTCGTCGCCCCTGATCCGGCTATCCGAAATGGTTCCGCCGGTTTGATCATGGATCCGACGGGGGCCGCGTTCGGGATTCAGCGTTGGCCGGCAGATGAGGCCGAAAGTCCGGGAGCTCGTGGCCTTGGAGGTGGACGATGAAGCGGTACGCGAAGATGCTCGCCCTCGGGGCGATTGGGCTGGGCATGCTGGCGTGCACAGGGGGCTCGGCGTACGTGGGTGTCTACGGGGCGCCGGTGTACGGCCCCGGTCCCTGGGGTCCATACCCGGGGCGCTATGGCCCGTACGGCGGGTACGGTGGGGGCGGTGTTTGGGTCGGAGTACCGGTCTGCTGTGAGGAGCAGGAGGAAGAGGAGCAGCCGCAGGAACAGCCGGAAGAGCCAGAGGCTGGACCTGATAGCGACGAGAGTGGTATCTCGGGGGACAAACTCCGAGAGGATGTACTCAGATGACCAGTATCCCACGTATGGGATTCGCGATCGTGTTCGCCCTCGTGGCGGGCTCCACGTTCCTGGCACCGACCGTCGTTGAAGCGCAGCCTGCTGCGCTCTCGCTATGGACGGGGTGGACGTTCGGCGGCTCGATGAACGCGCGGGAGGGGACGCTCAATGCGGCTGCTTCGACGCAGTTCGGGGGTGAGCTCGCCTTCCGAGTACGACGAGACGGACTCGGCGTCCTCTACGTCGACTACCAGCCTTCGACGCTGAGGATCGACACGTTCGGCGAGGGGAATCGCGAACTATACGACATGGACATCTGGTACTTCATGGGCGGTGGGCAGGTCGAGCTGCTCGATCGTGGCCCGGCCGTGCCGTACGGCACGTTCCTGATGGGGGTGGCCTGGTTCAACCCGAAGGGGACGACGGCCGATGCGGCGAACGTCGGGTCCGAGACCATGTTCGCCACCATCTTTGGCGGGGGCGTTCGAATTCCGCTCGGCAATGACGATCGAGTCCAGATCAAACTCGACGGCAAGATGAAGCTGACGATTCCCTACGGAGGCGTAGGGATGTGGTGTGGCTCGGGAGGGTGTTCCGGATCGTTCGGCGGCACCGTCGGGCCGGTGCAGGGAACGTTCACGGCAGGGCTGCGACTCACACTCGGTGAGAGTCGCCCGACCGCTCCCCCTCGGCGATCCCGTCGACGGCGTTAGCCGGACGTCCGGTCTCGTGCTTTCTCGTTGAGGAAGCCGCTGACCAGGCTGGCCACCAGCACAACGAGATACAGCTGACCCACGACGGCCTGCGTGATCACGAGCGCGCGGGCACCCGGGCTCACGGGACCGATGTCGCCGTACCCCAGCGTCGTGAGCGTCACGAAGCTGTAATAGAAGAGGTCCCGGCGATGCCGGCCGGTAACCCCCTCGGCGAGTCCGTAGAACGAACCCGGCGACAGTGACTCGGTCAGGGTGTAGGCCATCGACCACAGGATCCCGAGGAGCAGGTACACGGTGAGCGACGAGGTCACGCTGGCGGCGGTCACCGCCGGTCGGTCGTAGATCCCGATGAGCAGCACCACGCACACGTAGGAAATGGTGGCGATCCCTAGCCACAAGCCGGCATTTCCCATGCTGGAGTTTTCTGCGAACACGATTCCGGCCAGCGCAGGTACGCCGATAACGAGGCCGATGAAGAAGAGCTTTCGGCGCGCGTAGACGGCCGCCAGGCAGCCGACGAGCACGAGTCCGTAGACGATGCGCGAGAAGAGCTCGCCGGCGCCGAACTCGATCGGCTGAACGGCGATGAGCAGGACGGTGAGGCCGAGGAGCACGTGGTGGACGGCTCCGTCGCTGCCCAGGATGCTTCGGTCAGTGTGCACGAAGAGACTCGACTTGAGGGGTCATTACGCGCACACTACCGCCGGAGCGCGCGAAGGGCCAAGAGGCGAAATGAACTGGAGATTATGGCGACAACGGTTGAAGGATGCGTTTGGTAGCGGCTCGAGGCGGTTGCGGGCCGTGAGTCTGATCATCCTCGTCGCCGAGATTCTCGGTGTCATTTCGGCGGTCGATGCCGTCATGAAGACCAGGACCTCTCAGGGCGCGATCGCCTGGACGGTCTCGCTCGTCACCTTTCCCTATGTCGCGGTCCCCGCATACTGGATCCTCGGGCGGAGCGAGTTCCGCGGATATGTAAACGCGCACCGCATCGCCGACCTGGCCCTCGACCCGGCGATCGAGGAAGCGACGAGCGTCGGCCAGCAGTACCTCTTCGAGCGTCCAGAGGGGTTGTCTCCGGCCTCGGCAGCGGAGAGCCTCGCGACCATCCCGACTCTGCGCGGGAACGCGGTGCAGCTCCTCGTCGACGGCGAGGAGACCTTCAACAGCATTCTCGAGGGGATCGCCGCGGCGGAGGAGTACATCCTCTTCCAGTTCTTCATCGTGAAGGACGACGATCTGGGCCGCCGTGTTCAGCAGGCACTGATCGACAAGGCCCGCCAGGGAGTTCGCGTCTCGTTCCTGTACGACGAGGTCGGCAGCCACGCCCTTCCGCGTCGGTACAAGAACGAACTGCGCGAGGCGGGGGTGGAGGTCTTCAACTTCCACACGCGACAGGGTCCGACGAACCGTTTCCAGATCAACTTCCGCAATCACCGGAAGGTGGTGGTGGTCGATGGTCGCGTGACGTGGATCGGTGGTCACAACGTGGGTGACGAGTACATGGGGAAGAGCCCCAAGTTCGGATACTGGCGCGACACGCATGTCCGGATCGAGGGGCCGGCCGCCGTCGCCGCCCAGCTTTCCTTCGTCGAGGACTGGAACTGGGCTACGGGTCGCTTGCCGGAGGTCGACTGGATCCCCGATCCCGCGCCCGACGGGTCGGACGTTCCTGTGCTCATTCTTCCCACGGGTCCGGCGGACGAGTTCGAGTCGGCGTTGCTCATGTTCACCCATGCCATCAACTCGGCGAACGAGCGCATCTGGATTGCGAGTCCTTACTTCGTGCCCGACGAGGGGATCATGGCGGCTCTGCAGCTCGCTTCGTTACGCGGCGTGGACGTGCGAATTCTGATCCCGGACGTGGCGGATCACACACTGATCTACCTGGCTGCCTTCACCTACTTCGACGAGGCGCGCGCGGCCGGCGTCCAGTTCTACAAGTACACGGGCGGCTTCCTGCACCAGAAGGTCGTCCTCGTCGACGATCTCGCCGCGGCCGTCGGAACGGCCAATTTCGACAACCGATCCTTCCGGCTGAACTTCGAAATCACCGCGCTCGTCGGAGACTCGACGTTTGTGGACGAGGTCGATCGGATGTTCGAGTCCGACTTTGCCCAGTCGCGGATCGTGGGGCCCGAGGAGTTCTCCGGACGACCGTTCTGGTTCAGGCTCGCTGCCCGCTTGGCGCGCCTTACCTCTCCGATCCAGTAGGCAGCGGCTCCCCGGCCCCGGTTTCGGACCCGTCTGTTCCGACCTGCTCTTCGGGCGGTGCAATGCTCTCCCAGCCTTCCGGCGGGGTCCAGCCGCCGCCGAGAGCCTTGTAGAGCTGCACAACTGCCGAGTGGTGAAGCTGTAGCGCTTCGGAAGCCTGCAGCTCCGAGCCGAACACGCCGCGCTGCAAGTCGATCACCTCCTGGTAGCTCACCATGCCACCCTCGAAGAGAACCTCTACGGAAGAGAGTGCCTGGCGGGAGGCCTCGACCTGGCGTAGACGAGCGGCGTGCTCGAGCTGGTACGTCTCGACGCCGACCATCGCGTCTTCGACCTCCCGGAAGGCGTTGAGCACCGACTGCTCGTACTGATTCAGGAGCTGCTCGGTACGGGCGCGCTCGGCGTCCGAGACGGCTTTCAGCGCACCGCGGTTGAAGATCGGAGCTATGAGGTTGGCGCCCATGTTGAAGAAGATGTTCGCGCCCTTGCTCTGACCTGCCGTGCTGATCTTTCCGCCGAACATTGCCGAGAGGTTCAGGGACGGCCACCGGTTCGCTTCCGCGACTCCGATCCGCGCCGTCTGCGCGTGAAGAGCTCGCTCCGCGGCCTGGATATCGGGCCTCCGCTGAAGCAGCTCCGAAGGAAGTCCGGGCGGGATCTCGGGCGGGAAGTGTTGTTCGGCCAACGTCGCGCCACGGGCGATCTCCGCGGGGAGTTCGCCGACGAGCACGCTCAACGCGTTCTCGGTCTGTGCGCGCCCACGCTGAAGGGCCGCCAGGATGGCATCGGAGTCCGCCAGGTTGATCTCTTGACGGCGGAGGTCCACCTCCGGCACCAGTCCGCCTTCGGCGCGTGAAGACATGATGCCGAAGGACTCTCGATTGGCCCCGGCCACGTCTTCTGCGATCTCGATGCGCGCGTCGATGTCGCGCAGCATGAGGTATGCGCGCGCGATCTCGGAGACGAGGGTGATCGTCACCGTCCGGAACGCTTCTTCGGTAGCCAGGACGCTCTGCAATGCGGCTTCGTTGCTGCGTGAGACCCGACCCCATAGGTCGACCTCGTACCCTGCCGATGCGATGAGCCGCAGATTGTCGAACGTGCTGACGGAGTCCGTGCCCGAGGCTGGCTGGATCTGGACCATCGCGATCCCGTTGACCTTCGGCAGCTGGTCCGATCTTGCGATCGTGAGTCCGGTTCGCGCCTCCGCGATTCGAGCGAGCGCCTCACGTAGGCTGCGGTTGTTCTCGAGGCCCTGGGCGATGAGATCCCGGAGCACCGGGTCCTGATAGAGGTCCCACCAGTCGGTGTTCGCGACCGATTCGCCGGCGGGCATCTCACTTCTGAATTCGGCCGGTGCGATGGGCGCCGGTGGCTCGAAGTCCGGACCTTTCTTGCAGGCGGTTAGTGCCAGGAGGAGTGCGAGGCCGAGGAGAGGTCTCTTCATGATGTTTGCATGCTCTGTGCGCCCCGGGTAAGGCGCTCGAGGAGTCCGAATGCGAGTACGACGTAGATGACGCCCGCCGCGATGAGCGCCAGGCGCAGGGCGAGGTTGGCTCCTGCGGCCGCGTCCCCGGTGAGGGTCGGGCCGAGGACGATGAAGACCGCGGTGATTCCGGCGCTGAGGAGCTTGCCGAGCTGCGAGCCGCTGAAGATCTGGTCTCCGATCAGGAGGCCCGAGAGGAGGCAGAGCATGAGGAAGAACCAGAACGACGGCACCATCACGAGAAGCT
Organism: Gemmatimonadota bacterium; assembly: GCA_039585535.1. Classification (GTDB taxonomy): domain Bacteria; phylum Gemmatimonadota; class Gemmatimonadetes; order Longimicrobiales; family Gaopeijiaceae; genus UBA2589. The sequence goes on from JBDGVS010000118.1 coordinate 5,105, forward strand.
GATAGAGGATCACGCCGACCAGGCCGCCCGAGAGGTTGGCGAGGATCAACCCCGAGCCGGCCTTCAGGTGGACCCCGTACGTCGGCTCGAGCGAGAGCATCATCGCGAAGATCAGCATCACCGCTGCGCCGGTCATCGAGTAGAGCTGGAAGAGAACGACCAGCGGGTAGAGCACGACGAAACTCCGGAGTGCGAGCACGGCGCACTCCTTCGAGGAGGGCTTCGTGGCGGCGGCTTTCGGCTTCGGAGGGGCGGGCGCGTCCTTTGGGTCCGGGAAGAGGGCTCCCGAGATGTAGATGGTCAGCACGGACACCGCGGCCGCGACCACCAGGCCCTGCGCTACGCCCCGCGCGAGTGCGGGTTGGACGGTCCCGATCAGGGGCACCACGATGACCCCGATCAGCATGAAGACGATCACGATCGGATTCGTGCCGGACGCTTTCTTGTAGAAGAGGAGAAAGAGCGCGAGGCCAGTGAACAGAAGATGGACCGCGGGATAGCTGAGCAGTGGCAGCAGTATTTCAGTGCCCACCGTAAGCCCGGCCCAAAGGATCACCAGAAATCCCATCTGCTGCTTCGGCCCCAGCGCGCGCGGCGTGGTAAGCAGTTTCGCCGCGAGTACTGGAGTAAGGAACGAGAGCGGCCACGCGAAACCGAACGCGATCGCCGACGACAGCGTCATACCGAAGGCGAGTCGGAAGATCTGCCGACGGCGGAGAACTATCGCGGGGTCGAAGAAGCCCTCTAGCGCACCCATGACTGCACTGCCTGCCGCCGGCGCCTCGGCCGCCGCACTCATCCGATCAGCGGAGGTACGAGAGGTAGGCGTTGAAGCGCATGAAGAAGCGACCAATCGAGTTCAGAAACCAGTAGTCACCCGTATACGCCATCACACTGGCCTGAGCGCCGATCCGCAGGAGGTCGTCTGGGACGTCGTCGACGAGGTCGATCACCACGGGAAACTGCTGCGGTTGCCGGAGCCAACCCGTGGTGGTCTTCACCTGCGGAAGCGCTCCCGGACTGCCGCCCTGGGACGAGACACCGAGACCCACGCTACGCACCGTACCGTTGAAGACCTGCCCGGGTGACACGTCCAGGAGCATCTCGACCGCCGTGCCCACCTCCAGATTTTCGAGGTTGTTCTCACGCATGTCTGCGGTAATCCAGGTGCCGGCCGTCGACACGAAGGTCAGGAGCGGTTGACCCGGGGCTGCGAAGTGGCCGACGTCGAGAAAGAGACTCTCGATCGCTCCTCGGGACGGGGCCGTGATCGTCGCTCGGGCCAGGTTGAACTCAGCCTGCTCGAGGGCCGCGAGCGCCGAGCGAACGGCCGGATTGTCCATCCCTGTCGGGCCGAGGGTCGCCTCCGCGCGACGCAGGTCCGCCTCAGCGGCCTCCAACCCCGCGATGGCTCCGAGGTACCCCGCCTCCGCACGGTCCCGATCGGCCTGGGATATCGCGCTCGGATCACGCTCTCGAATCGACGCGATACGATCGAAGTCACGGCGAGCGATGTCTTCCTGAGCACGTGCCGCCGCGACCCCTGCGGCTGCCGCCTGCACCGCGGCTGAGGCCCCGTCGATCTGGAGAATCGCATTGTCGAGCTGTGCCCGGGCCGCGCGCACTCCGATCTGGTACTGGAGGGTGTCGATCTCCACGATCACCTGGCCTGCCTCCACGACTTCGTGAAGTCCTACCGCGATGTTCGTGATGTAGCCGCTCACCTGCGGAACTATAGGCACGGTAAAACCGCTGACCCGGGCCTGGTCCGAGTACGGCATCACGCGATCGGCCCGCACGTAGAGACCGAAGAAGAACACGCATACGGCCAGGACCAGCAGAGTCACGATGCGCACCGGATCGCGGCGCGAGCCCTTCCCCTCGTTGCTGCTCAATTCTGCACCGTCTGACCCTGACTCATCGGACTCGGGCTCGTGATTCTCGTCGCTCGTAGTGTCGTCGCTCATGCGGAGGCGGGCTCCGGGGCCTCGACGCCGCCTGGAGTGTTTTCAGCGGACGGACTCTGTCCGCTCCAGAGCATCAACATCTGATAGCCGATCCCGAGCAGAACGGCTCCGATGAAGAGTCCCATCATCCCCATCGAGACCATCCCGCCGATTGCGCCGATCAGGATCACGAATGTCGGGATCGGCAGGCCTCGGCCGAGCAGCACCGCTTTGAGAGGCGTGTCGATCGCTCCCACCACCACGCTGAGGATCAGGAA
>JBDGVS010000119.1:0-7312 GCA_039585535.1 Gemmatimonadota bacterium
TACTGGGAGCGTCCGAAGGAAACGACAGAGGCCTTCACCGACGAGGGCTGGTTCCGCACGGGGGATCAGGCCGTGGTCGAAGACGGCGCGTATCGTATCCTCGGACGGTCGAGCGTAGACATCCTCAAGACCGGCGGAGAAAAGATCTCTGCCCTGGAAATCGAGGACGCCCTGCGTTCTCATGAAGCCGTCGCCGACTGTGCCGTGGTCGGTGTGCCCGACAAAGAGTGGGGTGAGCGCGTTTGTGCGGCCGTCGTACTCTCCCGGGAGACGAGTCCCGAATCGCTGCGGGCGTTCGCCAAGCAGCGACTGGCACCTTACAAAGTCCCGAAGGATGTACTCTTCGTGGATGAACTTCCCCGCAATGCCATGGGCAAAGTGACCAAGCCCTCCGTGCGAACCCTCTTCCTGCCCAGCGAGGCCGAATGATCGAAGCCGTCCTGTCCAATCTGCGCGAGTACTGGATGGTCCACTCGCTGCTCGTGCTGTACACCGTCATGCTGGCGCACCACGCCTGGACGGGCAAGCAAGAAACGAAGGGTCTCGCCGACTACTACGTGGGCGGCAGGAGCATGGGCGGATGGGTGATCGGTCTATCCTTCTTCGCCACCTACGCGAGCACGAATTCCTTCGTCGGATTCAGCGGCCGGACATACGCCTGGGGACTACCCTGGCTCCTGTTCATTCCCACGGCCGTCGCATTCAGTCTCTTCGCCTGGATCGCTGTTGCGCCCAAGCTGCGAGCGTATACCGCCGCCATGGACTCGCTGACGATCCCCGACTTCATCGGCTTCCGCTTCGGCAGCACGACAGCTCGAGTCTTTGCGGCTCTGATCGTGATCGCAGCCTCGTTCTTTTACATGACCGCGGTATTCAAGGGCATCGGAAATCTCCTCGAAGTATTCCTCGAGATTCCCTACCGGCTGTCGATTGTGATCGTGTTCTTCGTGGTCATGACGTACACGATGATCGGCGGCTTCATCAGTGTGGTGAAAACCGACTCGGTCCAGGGCGTGGTCATGATGATCGCCGCGATCCTCCTGTTCACCGGCACGGTCGACGCAGCCGGCGGACTCGGGGCCGCGCTCGAGGTTCGTAATCAGCCGGGTGGCGAGGAACTCTTCACCTGGGGTGGCGGTGTCGCGATCCCCGTGCTGATCGGCACGATGGTGGCAGGGCTGGTGAAGTTCGCGGTAGAGCCGCGTCAGCTCTCACGCTTCTTCGCACTCGAAGGAGAGAAGGCCATTCGGACGGGGATGTGGGTCTCCTCTCTGACCTTCGCGGGCGTCTTCTCGCTCTTGATTCCGGTCGGGATCTACGCGCGAAAGATTTTTCCGACGGGCATCGAAGACACTGACCTCGTCGTACCGACGCTCCTCTCCGAGGTCTTCGGTCAGGGGACCAGCGCCTTCCTCCTGGTTGCCATGGTGGCGGCGGCGATGTCGTCGCTGGACAGCGTCCTCCTCGTGATGGCGTCCACCACGGAGCGTGACGTCTACGCGTTGGCCCGCCCTGGCGGGAGCGAAAAACAGGAGATGTTCAGAACCAAGGCGTGGGTTGCGCTCTTCGCCTTCATTACGATGCTGATCTCGCTCAATCCTCCGGGTGGCATTGTCGAGCTCACCGCGTTCAGCGGTGCGCTCTACGGAGCCTGCTTCTTCCCTGCACTCGTACTCGGACTGCATTGGAAAAGAGGGAACGGCACGGCGGTGATCGCCTCGTTCGTGGTGGGCATTGTCGTGCTGCTGACCTGGGGCTTCGTTCCCGGCGCGGCGATCGTCCACGAGATCTTCCCGGCGATGCTCCTGTCGACGGGAGTGTACGTCGGGCTCTCCTTGACCGGCGAAGACGGCGCGGACGAACAGGTAGCCGCTCTGCTGGACGGTTCCGCCGCCTGACAGGACGCGGTCATGGGAACGAGACATCCGGACGCGGATCCCCTGCTGAGGACTCTGGTACCATGATGTCGACGCACGGCGCAACAGCAGTGCCTTCTCTGTTTGGACTCGATCGAACCCCGTGAGCACGCTCGCCCTCGCCGAACACCAGTCCCAGATCCTTTCGTCGCTCCGCCGACTCGAGGGCCGTGGAACCGTTGGAGACGTCGTGGCCGATTCGGGTCTCGCGGCAGAGGAGGTACGGGCCGGACTCAAGACACTACTTGGGTCGCACCTCGGGCACCTGGCCGTCGCGGACTCCGGGGAGCTGATCTATTCGTTCGATCCGAAGTTGATCGAGCGCGGCTCCGAGCCGCTGCTGGCACGTATGAGCGCGTCCACAGGCAAGGCACTCCGGTCCGGATTCAAGGCATGGATCGTGATCATGCTCGTGGTCTACTTCGTGGTTTTCGTTGCCCTTCTGATCGCGGCGCTTCTCGCGAATCAGCGAGGCAACGACTCTCGGGGCGGCCTGGGCCGAGGGCGCGGCCATCGGGGGGGATTCCACTTCAATCCACTGATGTGGTATTGGATCTGGACCCCACGCTGGCGGATCGGACGGCCGTACTACGGGCACCGATGGGAACGGACTTTAGGGAAAGACGACAAGGTTCCGTTCTACAAGAAGGTCTTCGCCTTCGTCTTCGGCCCCGACCGGCCACAGCCGACCCAAAACCAACTCGACCGTAGTACGCTCAGGCTGATTCGAGCGCGAAAAGGGGTTCTTACGACGGCTGAACTCGTGGAGCACACGGGCGCCTCGTTCGAGGACGCGGAAGAGGACATGGGGCGACTTCTCGGCTCCTACGACGGAGAGGCAGCCGTGTCACCCAACGCACGCGTGGTCTACGCCTTCCCAGGGCTGATGGCATCGGTAGACGGAAAATCGGCGCCTCGTGAACCCAGCCCCACATGGATGCGGCTCGAGCCCCAACGGGAGCTCACGGGCAATACCCCCGGAGCGAACGCCGCAGTCGCCGGGATGAACGCATTCACCCTGGTCGCTTCGGCGACCGCTCCCTGGTTCATCTTCCCTCGCCTCGGCATTCAAGGTCCGGCAGCCTTCGTTGGTCTCGTGGTTGTCCCGATCGTCTTCAGCGCGCTCTTCTTCGCGGGTCCACTCGTCCGTATGGCCGGAGTAAAACTCGAGAACCGGCGCCGAAAGCTCCGCAACGTCCGCCGTTTGCTCCTCGGGTTGGTCTACTCCCGGTCGCTCGATGGAGGACGCCCGGTGAGCGAGGCAGAGGCCTGGGACTTCGTCCGTGCACGACTCGGAGAGGGTCAGACGACGGAGGAGCAGGTGCGCAAAGGACTCCGCGCCATCGCGACCGAATTCTATGCGGACGTCAGCGTGGGCGATGACGGAGCCGTCAGCTACACGTTCGAGCGCGTACATGACGACTTCGCGGCCAGCGACTCGATGAGGCAGAAGTTGCGGCTCGATGAACGCAGCCTGGGTGACATCGTGTTCTCTACCGACGATTCGAGCGCCGAAGCCGATGCGCGCGACCTCGAGCTCTTCGACCGATCCCTGCTCGGAGACGATGCGAAGCTGGATCGGTATTTGCCGATGGTCGATCGGATCGAGTACGAGGACGATTTCGAACTGGTCGCCTTCGACGAGGAGCTTGCTCGGAGCGCGCGCCGATGACGGCCGGGGCCGAGGACGATACACTTCTAGGGTGAATATGCAGATCATGAATACGCAGCCTCAGCGGCGCACCGGGATGCTCGTCGCCCTCGTCGGAATCGTGGTGGCGACCTCGGCGTGCGGATCCAGCCGTCAGGACGCTGGCAGCCCATTCGATGGGCCGGGACAGAGCGCGGCCTCCCGTGCGGAAGACCCGGTCAGAGTTGAGATTCAAAATCTCAGCTTCAACGACGCGACAGTCTGGTCTGTACGATCCGGTGGCGACCGCCGTCGGATTGCACGGGTGACCGGGAAGACCGACCAGACCGTGACGATCAACTGGAACGTCGCGGTTCCGATCTCCTTCTACATCGAACAGACTGCCGGGCGTTCCTGTTCAACCCCGCAGATCGGCGTCGACCCGCAGGCTCGCATCTGGATTCAGATACCGAGCAATGTGGGTCAGCAGCCGTGCCGCGCCGGAAGGCGATGAGGCCTGCGCTCCGAAGCGCGACCCTGGCCCTGGTCATGGCTGCCTCGGCGTGTGCATCGTCGGGTGGTAGTGCCGGCGCGCCCGAGCCCTTCGGGGGTTCCGAACCCACCACGGTTCGGATCATCATCCAGAATCTCAACTTCCAGGATGCCCGCCTCTACACGTACCGGGCCGACACGAGGCGTATGCTCGGCACGGTCACGGGGAACTCCAATCGCGAATTCGTAATCGATTGGGACTTCCCGGCCCGGATGTACCTGGAAATCGACATGCTCGCGGGCCCGAGGTGCTTCACCGAGGCGCTCACCGTCGACCCGGGCGACATCCTCGAACTCCAGATCGCCTCACGTTTCGCGAACACGGCGGGCTGCCGAAGCCGCTGAGTTAGTCGTACAACAGGTACGGCTGCACCGAAGCTTCGAATGCGGAAATCTCCCCCTCGACATCCGCCAGAATCTCCTCGACGGATGCCCCCGAGTCGACACCGTCCCGAAGGCCGTCATGGCCCCACAGGATGTCGATCGGCTCGAGAGTCTCCTCGTATTCGTAGGGCGGCGGTCGCCACGCAAAGTCGTCCGGAGCCTGAGCGCGGATCGCCCGGAGTAGCGCAACGGCCGAGTGCACCGAGCGAACCCGCCGCCTGTCGGTGACATGGAGCTGACCACCGCCGCAGACCTCACCCGCGTGCTTCTGGAAGGTCGGCTCGAACCAGCACGGTCGCAGAGCGACAGCGGGCCCGAGCTCCCCGTCCACAGCGCGAGCCAGCGCGTATGGATCCAGGTACGGCGCGCCGAACAGCTCGAAGGGGCGCGTGGTGCCCCGGCCCTCCGAGAGATTCGTGCCCTCGACGAGCACCATCCCGGGATAGACATCGCAGGAGTCGGCGGTAGGGAGATTCGGACTCGGCATGACCCAGGGCAGCCCGGTATCCGCCCAGTGCATCGACCGACGCCACCCCGCGCATGGAATCACCTCGAGCTCGCAACCGATACCCCGCTCGACGTTGAGCCACAAAGCCAACTCGCCGGCCGTCAGCCCATGCCGGAGGGGGATCGGATGCAGGCCGACGAACGACTCGAAGCCCGCGCGTAGTACCGAACCCTCACGGACCTCACCACCGACGGGGTTGGGTCGATCCAGCACGACAAACGGGATACCCGCCTCGGCACACGCCTCCATGGCGAGCGCCATCGTCCAGACGAACGTGTACACCCGCACTCCTACGTCTTGCAGGTCGAAGAGCAGGCCGTCGAGTCCGGAAAGCATCCCCGGAGTCGGTTTGCGCACCTCGGAGTAGAGCGAGTGAACCGGCAGTCCCGTAACCGGATCCGCGTAGTGGTCCGACTCGATCATGTTGTCCTGCTTCTCCCCCCGGGCGCCGTGCTGTGGCCCGAAGAGCGCTTCGAGCCGAATGCCCGATTCGAGGAGCGCGTCCGCAGCGAAGCGAAGCTCGGACGTAACCGATGCAGGATGGAGTACCAACCCGAGGGGTCGACCCTCGAAGCGTGCCAACCTCTCTACAGCAGAGTCGAGGGCCGGTCGCACCGCGGCCTGGTCGCCCTTCATCGGCCTGCCTCGAGCCGTCTCACCGACTCGATCGCGACCGACGCGACCAGCTGCTGCCCCTCGGCTGCACCGTCCTGGATCCGCCGGACCACATCCATGCCTTCGATGACCCGCCCGAACGCGGCGAAGCCCTGACCATCTGCATTTCGCGCACCGCCGAAGTCCAGGGACGGCTGATCGCCGACACAGATGAAGAACTGCGCGCGCGCCGTATCCGGACCGGCACGGGCCATCGACAGTGTGCCATCCCGGTGCAGGAGACCCGTATCGCGCGTCCGCTCGAGGGGGATCGCCGGCCGATATCGCTCACGTGAGATCGAACGATCGGGGCCACCCTGGATCACGTCGATACGGACGGAGTCGTCCGGTTGATTGTCGGGTCGCACCACGCGAAAGAACGAGCCTCCGTCAAAGAGCTGATCGTCCACGTAGTCCATGAAATTCGTCACTGTGATCGGCGCTTGCTGTGGATACACCTCCGCAACGATGCGTCCCTCGGACGTCCGGATCTCGACCAGATCCTGCGCCTCGATGCTGGCGGGAGTCGCGACGACGACCGCGAAGACGAGACACATCATGATTCGGATCGAAGTCATCGGCCCACCTCCACGGGTACACTCGACGCGACCCCATTCACGGTCAGTAGGGCCGAGTAGATGCCGGGCTCCACGAAGTTGCGGCGGCGGAAGAAGCCGCCACCACCGAGCGCATCGTCGCCCTCGAGCGTCCATTCGACCTGGTGAAGGCCGCGCGTCGAATAGGATCCGAGCGTCGCGACGGTCGCACCAGCTTCGTCCTGGATTTCGAGCGTTACAGGAGCGTCTTCTCCAAGCCAGTAGTGTACGTACGCACTGCGCTGAGATGCTCCAAAACCGCCGCGCCCGGACGGCGGCAACTCGCCGGATTCTGCAGCGAACATGTGCACGGGGCGTTCAACCACTTCGGCCGTGAGCTGTTGGAGCTGCCTTACATCGAAGGCGAGCATGCCCTGTCCGTGCGTCGCTGCCACCAGAATATCATGCGTTGGCTGAACGACGAGATCGTGAACGAAGGTGCTCGGCATCCCGTTCGCCAGCGGCTCCCAACTATCCCCACGGTCCGGCGAGACGTAGACACCCACGTCCGTGCCCAGATAGAGGAGATCCGGGTTCTTCGGATCCTCTCTGATCACGTTCACGGGGCCGAACGGAATCCCCGCAGCGAGGCTCTCCCACGATGTCCCATGATCCATCGACCGCCAGACGTACGGGGCGAAGTCGTCGCTGCGCCGGCCGTTCTGCGTGACATAGACCGTGGCCTCGTCGTACGCGGAAGCCACGATCTCCGACGTGAAACGATCCGGGTGGAGCCCCGTCGAAATGTCATCCCATTGGCCCAGCGGATTCCGCATCACGTGCACGCGCCCATCGTCGGTGCCGGCATAGAGCAGGCCCTCCTGCAGGGGCGACTCGGCGAGCGCCGTGATCGTCTGGAACTGGATATCTCCCAGCCGCTCGGGATCGTTATGACTCAGGTCGGGGGAGATCCGCTCCCAGTCACGGCCCTGATTCGGGGAGCGGAAGACGAAGTTCATCCCGTGATAGATGGTATTGGGGTCGTGCGGAGACAGGATGAAGTGTGCGAGCCACTGCCCCCGGAGGGACGGCTCGCCTGGCTCGGGCAGCGGAACGACAGACTCCGTTTCAT
>JBDGVS010000120.1:0-7289 GCA_039585535.1 Gemmatimonadota bacterium
GACGTTTCAGCCGCAGGTGGCCCACGCCCGTGAGCGGATCGCTGCACTAGGCGGGTAGACGGGTCGTACGCAGCCCTTTGGCCCTCGGTTGTGTCTGAACTGCTAGGGTGACCTCGCATCGGTCGCGTTGTGGGTGATCAGATGCGTCCGATCAGGGAGGACCGTCGAATTGGGCATTCTTCGAACGGGAGCGACCCGAGTGCGTGGAGCACTCGGGCTGGGCGCCGTGGGCTCCGCTCTCGGGATCGCTGCCGCCGTCCTTCGCATCACCGTAGAGAGTTTTCTCGAGTACGGGCTCTGGCCGCTGCCCATCGAAGTGTCGATGGCGGCGTCGGCCGGCGCGCTGGGCGGATTCGTCTTCGGGCTCGGCTTTGGCGCCTCTTTGGCCGTCCTGTCCGAGCGGGGGAGTCTCCAGGAGTTGTCGATTCGTCGCGTTGCGCTCCTCGGGCTCGCGGGTGGCGTTGCCGTTCCGGTAATGCTGAGTCTGGTGATCTCCGGGCCCGATGTCTTCCTCGCCGGGTGGCGGACGGTGCTGTCGGCGAGTCTGACCTGGGGAGGATTCGGCGGCATGATGGCTCCCACTGCCGTCGTCGCCGCGAAGCGCGCTGAGCGCGCGGAGCTGTCAGGAGGGAGGACGGGCCGTCGCTTGGGCCCCTAGGGAGGAGCTGAGCCGACCGAGGTTCGAAGCTTGGCGATCCCGGCGAACCGTGCTCACTTTGGTGACGCGCCACCGGCCGGAGGGAGTGGGTCGAGGCGTCCTATCAACGACGTCGGGATGGAGGGTGGTTGGGATGTGGAGCAGTTTGAAGAAGGGTGTGTTGCTCGTTGCCGTTGCGTTGCCCGCCTGCTCAGGCGCGGACGAGGCCCCTCCGGAGGCGGCCGCGGCCCCTGAGCCAGCTGTCGTGACCGTCGGCGGATTCTCGGAGTCCGAGGCCGTGCGACATGATCCCGTCACTGACGTCTACCTCGTCGCCAACATCAACGGCGATGCCACGGAGCCGGACGATGACGGCTTCATCAGTCGCGTCTCCCCTGATGGGGAGATCCTCGAGTTACGATGGATCGACGGGGCCGCGGGTGACTTCACGCTCAACGCTCCGAAGGGAATGACTCTCCGCGACGGTCTGCTCTTCGTTGCCGACATCGATGTGGTGCGCGCGTTCGATCGCGAGACGGGGGCGCACGTCGATGACTGGCCGATCGAGGGCGCGGTGTTCCTGAACGACCTCGCTGTCGCCACGGATGGCACCCTCTATGCAACCGACACCGGAGCGAACACGCTGTACCGCTTCGAAGGGTCCACGCCCGTGGTGGTGGCGTCGGGTGAAGAGTTCGGGGACCCCAACGGAGTCGATACCGACGGCGACGGCGTCGTCGTCGTGCTTTGGAGTGGTGGAGTGAAACGTGTCGATCCGGAGACGGGTGAGACCACCGATCTGGTGGCGCCAGAGGGGCCACAGATCGACGGTATCGTACTGCTCGCGGATGGCTCGTACGTCGTCTCGAGTTGGTCGCGTTCCGCCGTGCTCCGGATTCATCCAGACGGTTCCATTACGCCAGTTCTCGATCCTGTGGAGCAGGCTGCCGACATCGGCTTCGACGAAGGCCGGAACCGGATTCTCGTCCCGACCTTCGGAAACGAGCTACACATCGTGCCGCTCTCGAATTAGCCAGTCGGCGTTTGTCCGAAGCCCCATGAAGAAGAGGGAGTCCGGGCGCAGGCCCGGACTCCCTCTTCTGTTCATTGGTCGAACGTGCGGCGTCTCTCCAGCGCGCCGTCCGTCTAGCCCGCGCCGGCCCGGGGCCCGTTCAGGACTGCATCCCTCACGCCGTCGATGATCAGGTCGACCTCTTCCGAGGTCACGCTGAAGTGCGGTGTGAAGCGGAGTGAATTCTCTCCACCGTGGATCACGCCGACGCCCTTTGTGCGCATGTACTCCTCAGCGCTGTCGGTGCCGTACGCCTTGAATGCCGGATCGAGCTCGCAGGAGAAGAGCAGGCCCGTGCCCTCGACTTTCGTGATCAGACCGTCGAGCTCTTCGGAGAGCGCTTTCAGCTTCGTGACGAACTCCTCACCCCGCTCGATGATGTTCTGTCGGATCTCGGGCGTGACCATCCCCAGAACCGCGGTCCCGATGTCCATCGCGCGGGGGTTGGCGGTCATCGTGTTTCCGTAGATGCCCTTCCGGTACAGCGCCGCGGTCTCTGCCGTCAGCGCGAGGATGGAGAGCGGGTACTGTCCGCCGTTGAGCGCCTTCGAATACGTCTCCATATCGGGAGCTTCGAGGTCCTGGAAGCCGGGCGAATCGATCGCGGAGAGGTAGCCGGTGGTGCGGAGGCCGGATTGGATCGAGTCCACCAGGAGCAGCGAACCGTGTGCCTTGGTCAGCTCACGGGCGACCGCGTAGAACTCCGGCGTGATGGCCACGCCCGGGTTCCCCTCGCCCATCACCGGCTCCATGAAGAACGCCTCGATGAAGTACCCTTCGGCGGCGGCCTTCTCGAACTGGGCGCGGAGACCGGCCACATCGTTCGGTTCGACGGTGATCAGACACTCGTCGCGGAAGGTCGCCAGGTGCCTGTGGTATCCGCCGACGGTTGAATCGGAGAACTGAGCGGGTCGGCCCGTCCGCCCATGGAAGCCACCCGCGAGTGACATTTTCGCGACCGGCTTGCCTGCGTGGCACCCGCCCTCGTCGGTGAGGAGCTTCGCGTTCACGTCGGAGATCCGTGTCGCTACCGAGACCGACTCTGACCCGGAATTCATCGCGAGGAAGTGGGTGAATGGGCACCCGCCGGTCAGCGTCTGACCGATCTCTTTCTGGAGTGCCTCGGCGAGACGGAGCTGCGAGATGTTGGGGCTCATGACGTTCGCCATGGCCTGCGGCTTCGTCATGGCGTCGATGATCGGCTGAGGCACGTGCCCGAAACCGAGCATGCCGTACCCACCGTTGTCGTGGAGCACAGCGCCCTTCGTGGTCACGATCCAGGGACCGCGTGCCGCCATCGACACGTACGGGTTCACCGTGTCGTCCGCGTAGAAGTTGATCAGCTTCTCCTCGATCGCGGCGATCTGCTCCGTCTCCCCGAGCGCCATCAGCTCCGGGTACTCTCGCTCGAGGGCCTCGAACTCCTTCGTGGCCGCGTTCACGGCCTCGCCGAGATCGGGATCACGCGACACGAATTCACAAACGGTTGTGTCGTCCAGACCGGTGGTGCGGACCTCGCCCGCCTTGGCGCGGATCGCGTTCAGTTGCTCCAGGACTCCTGCCACGGAAATACCCTCAAGAACGAGTTCGATGGATAACGACGGCGGGGAGAAGAATGTGGCGCAAACAGGGGTGGGTTGGGGAGGGGGTCGGCCGGATTTGTGTCGAACGATGTCGCGGAGGCGTCCTCGTGACCGTCCCCACGATTGGTGGCGTTATCTTTAGCGTCATGTAGTTCAGCTTCACCGCCAAACAGATTCCGAGGAACGTTCATGTCCTTCGTCCGACTTCTCTCGCTAGCCGTCCTGGGTGCAACGCTGGTTGCCACGCCTGGTGACGCGTCCGCCCAGCTTCCGGTTCCGCCGGACGCGAACGAGGCGCTCGCGAACGCCTTTCCGGGTCAGAACAATTACTCGCCCTACGCAGGCCGCAACTTTCCGACAGCCGTCTTTTGGGGTGACACGCACGTGCACACCGGGATGTCGATGGACGCGGGTGCCTTCGGAGCGCGCCTCCTCCCCGACGATGCGCACCGCTTCGCTCGCGGCGAAGAGCTGACTTCGTCCACGGGCCTCCAGGTGAAGCTGTCGCGGCCTCTCGACTTCCTGGTCGTTGCGGACCATTCCGACAACATGGGCTTCTTTCCGAACCTCGTGGATGGCAACCCCGACTACCTGGCCGACCCGACAGGGAAGCGCTGGTACGGGATGATCCAGGAGGGTGGTCAGACCGCTGTTCAGGTCGCTGTCGAAGTGATCCAGGGGCTCACGCAGGGCACCTTCCCTGAGGCGCTACAGTCGCTTCCGGGCACGCCTGCGTACCGCGACGCCTGGCAGGTCGCGATCGACGCGGCGGAGGAGTACAACGAGCCGGGCGTCTATACGGCGTTCCACGGGTACGAATGGACGTCGACCGAGGGCGGGATCAACCTGCATCGCGTGGTCATCATGCGTGACGACGGCAATGAGGCGGAGATGGTTCTTCCGGCTACGACCGTGCCGCCGCTCGGTAGCCCGGACCCCCGGTACCTGTGGGATTGGATGCAGGATTACGAGGACAAAACGGGTGGAGACATCCTCGCGATCGCTCACAACGGAAACATGTCCAACGGCGCCATGTTCCAACTGAACGAGCACTTCACCGGCGAGGCCATGGACCGCGAGTACTTCGAGGTGCGCGCGCGTTGGGAGCCGCTCTACGAGATCACGCAGATCAAGGGCGACGGTGAGGCGCACCCCTTTCTCTCCCCGAACGACGAGTTCGCGGACTACGAGACGTGGGACCAGGGCAACCTCGATCTGACGGAGTTCAAGACCGACGATATGCTCCAGTACGAGTACGGCCGTGAGGCGCTGAAGATCGGGCTCCAGGTCGAGGAGGAGTTCGGGGTGAACCCGTACAAGTTCGGCTTTGTTGGTGCGACCGATACGCACACAGGGCTCGCGACCGCGCAGGAAGACAACTTCTTCGGCAAGCACTCGGGTGCTGAGCCGAATGCGGACCGGGTCAATCATCCGATGGCGAAGGTCGGCGACGCGGAGTACACCGGATGGGGCATGGTAGCGTCCGGCCTCCAGGGCGTCTGGGCGCGGGAGAACACCCGTGAGGCGCTCTTCGACGCGATGGAGCGGAAAGAGACCTACGCCACCACCGGCTCACGCATGATGGTCCGCTTCTTCGGCGGTTGGGAGTTCACCGAGGACGATGCGGACCGACGGCTGCCCGGGGACATTGGCTACTTGAAGGGTGTCCCGATGGGCTCGGACCTGCCGGTCCGCCCGAGTGGTGCCGACGCGCCGACTTTTCTGGTCGCAGCGCTCAAGGACGCGTACAGCGGCAACCTCGATCGCATCCAGATCGTGAAGGGCTGGCTCGAGGGTGGTGAGCGGATGGAGCAGGTCTACGACGTCGTCTGGTCGGGCGACCGGCAGCCAGGCTCCGACGGCAGGCTCCCCACGGTCGGGAATACGGTCGACGTGCCCAACGCAACGTGGACCAACAGCATCGGGGCCCCGGAGTTGATCGGTACCTGGGAGGATCCGGACTTCGATCCGAACCAGCGGGCGGTCTACTACGCACGCGTGATCGAGATTCCGACGCCGCGTTGGACCGCCTACGAGGCCGCGCGCTACGGGATCACGCTGGACCCGGAGATTCCGACGGTACATCAGGAGCGGGCCTACACGAGCCCTATCTGGTACACGCCGAACTGATCGAAAAGAGACCCTCACCGGCGGCGGGTGAGCACCGCCGGGTGGGAGCGTGGTGGAGGGCCGGGGGCGCGAGAGCGCTCTCGGCCCTCTTCGCTATCGTCCGCTCAGCGTCCGCTCAGCGTCCAGCCCATGTAGAGCAGCCCGATCGCCACGATCCATGAGCCGGCGACCCGGACGGCGATGCGCGCCCATTCGCGCTCGAGGCTGACGACGAGTCCGCTCACGAGCGAGACGATCACGAAGAGGGTGCCGATCGTCCCGAACAGGCCGGTCAGCCCGAGGCCGGCCTCGAGCATCTCGACGCCGCTCATCATCCCGTGCACGAGGCCGAGCGCGATGGCGAGTCCGCTGCCGACTCGCTCGTCGAAGGGCCGATCTGCGGCCACGAGTCCGCCCAGGATCAGAAACGACAGGGCCGTCACGGCGAAGGGGAGGGCCCAACCCGTTTCCATCCCCACGAGGCCGCCGAAGAACCATGCGACGGGCAGCGTGAAGAGTACGCGCCGGCCGTACGCTCGGCCGCCGAGTCCGGCGAGCAGGGAGAGCGCCAGAATGGGCAGCAGGTCTTCTGGCGTGACGACCACGTGACCGACGCCGTCGAAGAGTGGACCGAGTCCGGTGCTGACCAGGTGCGCGGGGATGCGTAGTGGGATCATCCGACCAGTGCACTCCAGCTAAACCACATGCCGGCGAGGGCGATCAGTCCACCGATGCCGCGCAGAGCCGCCCCGCCTCGTGGGAGGCGACGCACCTCACCGATCCCGATGCCCGCGGCATGCAGCAATCCGGTCGAGACGACGAAGCCAATCGAATAGAGAAGTCCGCTCTGACCGTCAGGGAGTTCGGTCCCGTGGGCGTAGCCGTGGAAGACCGCGAAGAAGCCGACGAGCATGGCGGCGGCTCTAAGGTCCGGGCGCCGTTCCATCGCGACCATCGCACCGAGCAGGAGCGCCGAGAGACCGATGCCGACCTCCACGCCCGGGAGGCTCAGGCCGAGAAGACCGGCCATGCCACCGAGCGCCATCACCATCGGGAAGGTCACAGGCAGCACCCAGATGGCCGGCGCGCCGAGCTGTGCTCCCCAGATGCCCACGGCCACCATGGCCAGCACATGGTCCAGGCCCGTGACCGGGTGGAGCAGCCCGCTGATCAGTCCGGCCGCCGAGCCTCCCTCGTGGGCGGCAAGCGGCAGGGGCGTCAGCACAGCGAGTGCGGCGGCCGCGATGAGGACGGCGAAGGCGGGCCTCCTCACATCCAGCCCATCAGGATTGCAGAACGCTGGATGAACCAGAATGCGCCCAGCGTACCGACCACGTATCCCGGCACCATCTGCGCCCAGCGCGGCCAGCGGATCTCGAGGGTGCGAAAGGATCGCACGAGCCCGAGCACGAGGCAGACGAAGGCGATCTGCCCCAACTCGACGCCCACATTGAAGAAGAGGAGCGCCAGCGGGATCTCACCCTGGGGAAGTCCCATGGCCGTGAGTCCGCTCGCGAATCCGAATCCGTGTAGCAGGCCGAAGACGAATGCGACGACCCAGGGGTGCTGGATCGTGAAGCTCGTTTGTCCTCGCCACACACGGACGATCTCGGGGCCGAGAAAGAGGATCGAAAGCGCGATGACTGCGTTGAGCGGAAGCTCGGGCGCACGAGCCAATCCCAGCGTCGCGAGCCCGAGGGTGATGCTGTGTGCCACGGTGAACGCGGTGATCGTCTTGAGGAGCATTCGCGTGCTCGAGACGATCAGGAGTAGGCCGAGCACGAAGAGGAGGTGATCCACCCCCAGCGCGATGTGCTCGATACCCAGGCGGAGGTAGGCACCGACGCGCTGGACGATACCGCTCGGTCCTCCAATCTCCACGGACGGG
>JBDGVS010000121.1:0-7229 GCA_039585535.1 Gemmatimonadota bacterium
TGATGTTGTAACGTGCACCGGCGGAGAACAGGAGTCGCCGTTCGAGGCTGAGCTCCTCGTTCGCCTCCGTCTGCGCCGACGTCGTGGCCGCCCACGTGCCACTGATGTTCCGGCGCCCTTCCAAGGTGAGCGAGTTACGGCTCGTCTCGTCTTCGGAAGTGCCGCCCCCACCCACAGACGTGCTCGTCTGGCTCTGAAAGTAGGTCTCGCCGTTGACGTCGACCTCCCAGATTCGTCCGTTGTAACCGAACTGCCCCTTGAGCAACACGGAACGGAGTGTGTTCGCGCGCACGACGTTCACTCCGAGGTCGATGTAGCCGGCCGTCTTTCCCCAGAAGCCGTCGGCCAGGTTGCGGAGTTCGACCACCACGGCGAACGGCAGATTCACGGACTCCTCGCCAAGTCTGACGACGAGCACTCGTTCACGATCCGCGAAGGCCACTTCGCCGTAGTGCAGTTGACCGGTGACGTCCGTGACCTCGAAGATATGGCTGCTCGACAGGTAGACGATGTCGTCCCAGTCGATCGACACGATGTTCATCGCGTCTGTGTCGAACTCCAGCTTGCCGCGGCTCATCGACTTCACCTCTCCGTCGATGATGTTGCCATTGCGCAGAATCACACGGTCGAGCGCCAACGGCGCGGCTTCGCGCTCCTGCGCCTGCAGCGGCGTGGTGGCAAGAAGGCCCGGGAAGAGCGCGGCGGCAACAACGAGCGCCGTGCGTCGGGAAGGGAGCGTGGGATGAGGCAGGGGACGTCGGGAAGGTCGTGGCGAAGGTGTAGATACGTTACAACGGCGGCCCGCGGAGTACAGGTGGAGTGGTCCATCGTTCCCACGGGTCGTTCGTGGATCTACCATTCGCCGTGTACGAATCACTGTCCTCAAGGCCCGACTCCAGACATGTCAACCACCGCCCGACTGAAGCTCCTCGTGCCAGCGTGTGGGTGATCGACTCATGATTGGCGCGATCCGTGCCGTCGTACTCGGTGCTCTGGCCCTCGTGGTTGGGCCGGTTGGTCTGGCAGCCCAGCTGTGCGACACGGGCACGATCTCGGAGGTCCGCTACGACCGACTCAAGCCGTTCGGTGCGGAGGCGACGTCGGAAGACGCGAAGGCCGGCTGGCTATTTCGCGGGATGAATTCGGTCCATGTCCGTACAATGCCGACCGTGATCGGGTGGGAGCTTCTGTTCGACGAGGGCGATTGCCTCGACCCGGCTCTCCTCGAGGAATCGGCTCGCAGTCTGCGCAGTCTTCCTTATATCTACGAAGCGACGATCACCAGCGAGCGGCTGGCGGACGGCTCGTATCGCGTCGATGTGCAGACCCTCGACGCCTGGGCCCTGTCTCTCGCGGTTCAGTTCACCGTGGACCAGGGCTTTCAGTTCACGGGCGTCAGCGCCAATGCGAAGAACGTACTGGGTACCGGTACGCAGGTCGCTCTCTTCCGCAGCGTGTATCGTGAACGTCGCCGTCTCGGTCTTCTCGGGCGTCAGCCGAACCTCTTCGGAACAAGAGTCGACGGAACGATCCACGGTGGTGAGACCCGGTCCGGGCAGTACTTCACGCAGTCTTTCTTTCGACCGTTCGCCGGCGAGGTCGGCGTCAACGCGTTCCGACAGGGCGCGCACGCACGAGACGATTACTTCCTCTATTCGGTAGACCCGGCGCTCGGCTTCACCCAGGTGTATCAGCGATTCGAGGCCGAGGCGTACGAGTTTACGTACCAACGTCGCTTCGGCGACGAAGAGGGTGCGAAGTACATCGGCGGCATCGGTGTGTCCCGAGAGGTGGTTCGCTTCCCCTTCGGCGCCGACGGAGCGCGGATCGTCGCGGACAACGACTTCGACAACCCGACTGCCGCTCCACCGGAGGTCGTCGATGCGGTCCGGTCACAGACGTGGGCCCACGAAACGAACCGGATCAACTTCACATTCGGCTTCCGAAACCTCGACTTTCTCAACGTCATTGGCTTCGACGCGATCCGCGCGACTCAGGATATCATCGAGGGCGGTGATCTGGTGTTTACTCTCGCCCCGGGATTGCCTTTCGGATCCGACAATGTCAGCGACTTCCTGTTTCGAACGAGCGGCTCCATCGCCGCGAGGGCGGTTGGCTCGTACACGAAGATCGACGGAAACTTCCAGGCCAGGAATGTGACGACCGATCTGGCAGGAGGGCCTGAAGGTTGGCGGGATATCCTCTACGAGATCAACGTGAACGGGTATCTCGAGCAAGGTGAGGGCAGGTCCCTGTTCGGCCGCTTTCAGTTCGCTGGCGGTGACAAAATGGATCGTCCGTTTCAGCTGACCCTGGGTGGGCGGGAATCGGTCCGCGGCTACAACGAAGACGCGTACCCCGGGGGGCGGCGGATCCTCGCTACGCTGGAGGAGCGAATCCCCCTGCCCAGTCTGAGCACAGGTTTTGCCGACGTCGGACTGGCGTTCTTCGGCGACGTCGGACGGGTATGGGCTGGAGATGTGCCGTTCGGTGAGAGCACGGACTGGAAGGGTGGCGTTGGAGCAGGCCTCCGGCTGTCCCTGCCAGCCGGGGCGCCGAACGTGCTGAGGATCGACCTCGGCATCCCGGTGACCGGTGAGCGGGAGACCAAGGGCGTTGTCTTCCGCATCTATTCCGAACTCTTCGGGATTCTGGATCGCAGGGCCTGGCCCACTCAGATCCAGCGCAGTCGCTGGTACGGAGTCGATCCGGACATGAGCACACGACCGAACAACCCACTCGCCGGTAACTGACCGAGCCCCGGAGCGCGCATGTTCACACGTTTACGCTGGCTGCTTCTCGTCGTATTCACTCTCGCACTTCCGACGGCGGTCTGGGGGCAGGAGCCTACGCTGGAGGCGGTGGACTCCCAGGCTGAATCCGATGGCAGTCCGGTTGGACAGCTCGTCGAGGAACTCGCCCGGCTCCAGGAGCGCATTGCCGACGTGGAGGCGAAGCTCGATGCAGTTACCGATGCGCAGAGGATCGTTTTCGAGTTTCAGCGGCGCGAGCGATGGAGAACCCATCATGAGCGGCTGAACCAACTCGGTGTGGCAGTGGATCAGGCGGGACTCGAGACGCTCGACAGCGCCACTGTCGCCTTCGCTCAGGAGTCGCTCGAGAAGGAGTTGGACGCAGCGCATGCCTGGTTGACGGAGGTCCGTGTCGAGGGCCTCGATCAACTCGATGCCGTGTCCGAGACCCCACCCGAGTTCCTTGTCGAGGCCGAGATCCGGTTCAGTCAGATCAATCGGGACATCGATGCTCTCATGCTGGCGATCGCCGAAGACTATGACCTCGGCACGAGTCTGGGGCTGGACTTCGCCGAGGCCACCACCGCTCATGATTCTACGATGGTGGAACGGGGCGAGCTGGTGAGCGCCGCCCTCGAGTACGGCCAGGCGCAGGTTACCGAATTTCGCACCTGGTTGGGCAAGCCCGGGGTGGACACGATCGCGGTGAACTACCGGATCGCGGCTGCGGAGGAACGGATCACGGGTTCCACCGCGAGCCTGGAGGCCATGTCGGGGCTTCTCGAACGTCGAGGGATCGATGCTTCGGACTATCGGCGACTCGTGCTCGCAACGACCGGTACGATTACAACCGAAGTCCTTGATACACGCGTGTTGGGTGGATTGCTGGCGCAGTGGGGAAGCGCCGCGACGGAGTGGCTGGCTGCGAACGTAGGCGCGTTGATTCTCCGTCTCTTGTTGGTCATCCTGGTGCTGTTCGCGGCGGGACGCGCGGCCCGACTTGCCCGTGCGGCTGCACGGCAGGGCGTGAAACGCCTCGAGCTTTCGAGCCTCATCAAGAATCTGGTCGTCAGCGGCGCGTCGAAATCGACCTGGGTGATCGCCTTGTTCGTGATCCTCTCCATCCTGGGAATCGACCTCGGTCCGGCGCTGGCTGGACTGGGAATCGTGGGGTTCGTGGTGGGTTTCGCTCTTCAGGACACGCTCGCGAACTTCGCCTCGGGTCTGATGATCATGATCTACCGTCCGTTCGACGTCGGTGACTTCGTCACAGCCGGAGGAGTCACGGGGAAGGTCAAGGATCTGACGCTGGTCTCGACCGTGATTCAAACGCTCGACAACAAGCGGATCATGATACCCAACGGAAAGGTTTGGGGGGACGTGATCAACAACGCGACCGCGGAGCGGGTGCGGCGCGTCGATATGGTCTTTGGTATCAGCTACTCCGATGATGTCGACGAGGCTCGCGCGGTCCTCGAGGATGTTCTTTCGGGAGATGACCGCGTACTCGCGGATCCGCCCCCCATGGTGCGGGTCGAGAGTCTGGGCGACTCGTCGGTGAACCTCTTCTGTCGCCCGTGGTGCCGCACAGAGGACTACTGGGATCTCTACTGGGACCTGACGCGAGTCGTGAAGAAGCGCTTCGACTCGGAGGGTATCACCTTCCCATTTCCTCAGCGGGACGTGCATGTGCATAGCGAGGGCGCACCTTCGTCTTAGTTTTCGAGGGCACATCGAAGGTGGTCGAGGGTGTAACGCCTCCGTTCGAGCCTGCGTACCAATTCGGGTGGCCCGAAGTGGGAACGGTCTGAAGAATTCGATCTCGGAGCAGAATGATGAACAGCATCCGCACGTTGGCCCAAGCAGCCTGTACGCTCGGTCTCGCCCTCACGATGTCTGCCTGCGCCGGAGGCTCTTCGGCCCCGACGCCGGCTCCGTTCGATGGCGACCTCGACAGCGTGCTCACGATTACGGTGATGAACCAGCAGCTTGAAGAGGCACGAGTGTGGCTCTGGGTGGCCGGTCAGCGTGAGCGTCTTGGAGCTGTCCGGGCGAATCAGGAGGTGACGTTCCATCACCCGATGGTGGGAATTCGGACGGTCCACATGGAGTTCGACGTCACACTCGGTCGTCGATGCGTAACGACCGACGTGTCGCTTGGACCAGGAGACAACATCAACGCTACCATTCCCCAGAATCTGATGGCGTTCGCCGGAGTGTGCCGATAGCCCGTCGAAGAGACGAGGGGCTTTCGGGCCGATGAAGAGGTCGCTGTTGATGGCGGTGCTTGTCATCAGTTCCATGTTGCTCGGGTGTGCCGAGCCGCGTGATGCATCCGAGGCTCCGGGCGGTGCGACAGACAGGGCACCGGCAGAAGTCGAGTCGGCGTCGAACGTGGTGCGCGGCTTTCTCGTTCTGGGGCACGAGGTGCGGAGCATCAAGCCTTGTGACGAGGATCGAGAGCTTTGGGTAATTCCGACTTCGGAAGTCACCTCAGCCTACGAGGCGCTGAGCCGGGAAGCGTACGCGCCGGTGTTCGTAGAGGTCGAGGGTGAGTTGGGCGAAACTCCCGAGACTGGATTCGGGGCAGACTTCGAGGGGCAACTCACCGTTTCGGGTTTCCGGCGGGCGGCTCCGGCCGAGGAAGGCTTCGGCTGTCGCGAGGACGTATCGACCTTCGCCTTTCGGGCTTCCGGGGTCGAGCCGTTCTGGGGGCTCCAGGTACGCAGCAACTCGATCGTGTACTCGACGCCCGACATCCCGCAGACCGTGTTCGCGGCGGCCGAGCCAGCGGTGCTGCGGGGTGGTTGGGTGTACGAGTCGACCTCGTCTGGCCCGGAGTCACTGTCTTTGACGCTTCGGCTGACGCCCGAGCCGTGCTCGGACTCCATGGTGGGGGCGATCTTCACCTGGTCGGCTGAGGTTGATATTGAGGGAGAAGTCCGGCGGGGGTGCGCCTGGGAGGGCGCTCTGGCTCCAGGCGGCTGAACGTCGTTTCATCGAGAGTGTGGTTTCAAAGAGGATGCACATGACAAAGAGCGCGATCCGTGACCTCGGCCTGCTCAGTCTGGCCCTTTTCTTCACCGCTTGTGGGGGATCCGAGGAGTCGAACGACGCTGCCGGGCCTTCTGAGGCGGCTGCTGTAGAGCAGCCGACGAGCGCCGAAAGCCTCGTGGGCGAGTGGCGGCTGGTCGAGATCGACATGGGGGATGGAGAGGATTTCGTCCCGTCGGCCGATGCGATCCCGATGCTGAATTTCACCGCCGAAGCGAACCCGACGGGCTCCCGCATCCTCAATGGGAGTGGCGGCTGTAATCGGGTGATGGGAGGCTATGACGCGGGAAGCACGGGCCGGATCACCTTCACGAATGGCCCAGCCATGACGATGATGGCCTGCCCCGAGCCCGTCATGCGCCTGGAGCAGGTGTTCATGATGGGATTGGAGGCCGCCCGGACGTACGAAATCGCCGGGGATCGACTCTCGATCGACTTCGGGGGCGGGACGCTCCTGATGGAGCGAGTCGAGGGGTGAAACGCCAGTCGCCCCCGATCGTAAGAGATGCGCATGAGAATGGATCTCCCGGAGTGGCTTAGGTATCCTTACGGGCTGTACTTGAAAGACTGCGAAGTGAATTACGGATGAAACATTGCGGAGGACTGTTTTGATGGGTGGAACGTTCATGAACAAGCGCATCGCGCTCGGCGCGGCCGCTGCGATCCTGATGGGTGGGATCGGAGCGTGCTACCCGGGCTCGATCAGCGATATCGGTGAGGCCGACCTGGTCATCACCGCGTACGACACGGCTTTCGATTTTGGCACCGTGGGCACCTTCTTCATGCCGGACACGATCATCCGCGTCGGTGAAGACGACGACGAGAACATCGATCGTTCCTTCGACGCGCAGATCATTGCGAAGGTCGCTTCGGAGCTGGAGGCAGTCGGATACACGCGCCTCTTCGATGACTCGAATGCAATACCTGACGTCTTCGTGGCCCTCGGCACGAGCACCAGCAGCTTCGGCTGGTGGGTTCCGGGCGGCTGCTACTGGTGCTACTACCCGGGCTATCCGGGCTATCCGGGTTGGGGCGGGGGTTACTACCCAGGCTACCCGTGGTACCCGGGGTACGGCGGTGGCTACGGCGGGACCTACGAGACGGGTTCGCTCGGCATCGTGATGGTGGACGCCATTACGGTTGGCGACGAAATCCCGGCTCGTTGGGGGGGCGTGATCAACGGTCTGTTGTCGAGCACGACTTCCAACACGGTGGCCCGCCTCAATCGTCAGATCGAGCAGGCCTTCGATCAGTCTCCGTACCTAGACCCGAACTGAACCAGGAGCAATCACAATGAATCACCGTAAGCTTTTCGGTGGCGTGGTGGCCCTGCTTCTCGCCGCCGCGTTCGCCCAGCCGGTTTCCGCTCAGCGGGCTGGCCAGTGGATGTGGAACGCCAAGTATTCGACCGCTATGGGCATC
>JBDGVS010000122.1:0-7229 GCA_039585535.1 Gemmatimonadota bacterium
GGAGAACTGCAACTACGACCGTCCGGAGATGATGGTCTTCCACATGGCGCGTCAGGGGCTCTTCGGTGATCTGCTCCATGCCGAATGCGGATATCTGCACGACCTGCGGGCCATCAAGTTCGAGGATCGCGACGAGGGGCTCTGGAGGCGGGCGCACGCACTCGTTCGCGATGGCAACTTCTACCCGACCCACGGGCTGGGTCCGGTGGCGAACGTCATGGACATCAACCGCGGGGATCAGCTCGACTACCTCGTATCCATGAGCACGCCGTCGCGGGGCCTCTATGACTGGGCCGAGGAGCACTATCCGGAGGGGCATCCCAAGCGCGCCGAGCGGTATGTGCAGGGCGACGTCAACACGACGATGATCAAGACGGTGCACGGCAAGACGATCTACGTCAGCCACGACACCAACCTGCCTCGTCCGTATTCGCGGATCCACATGGTCCAGGGGACGAAGGGCATCTTCCAGGGCTATCCGAACCGCGTCTACGTCGAGGGTATGAGCCCGGAGCACCGCTGGGAGGACTGGATGGAGCGCCGTGACGAGTTCGACCACCCCGTCTGGCGCGATCTGGAGGAGCGCTCGGCGGGTGCCGGGCACGGCGGCATGGACTTCATCGAGGACTACCAGCTCGTAAAAGCGCTCCGCGAGGGGAAGCCGACCGACATGAACGTGTATGATGCGGCGATGCTATCGGTGATCTGCCCGCTCACCGAGTGGTCGGTGGCCAACCGTTCGCAGGCG
Organism: Gemmatimonadota bacterium; assembly: GCA_039585535.1. Taxonomy (GTDB): domain Bacteria; phylum Gemmatimonadota; class Gemmatimonadetes; order Longimicrobiales; family Gaopeijiaceae; genus UBA2589. The sequence goes on from JBDGVS010000122.1 coordinate 749, forward strand.
GTGGATGTCCCGGACTTCACACGGGGCCGGTGGGCGGAGTGGCCGAAGTTGGAGTTCCTGCTGGGGTAGCCACGCAGATTCGTCATGACTCCATCTTCCCTCGCACAAGACTTCGAATCCCGCTTCGGCGCGCCCCCGACGCACCTGTCTCGTGCACCCGGGCGCGTCAACCTCATCGGCGAACACACCGACTACAACGGACTGCCGGTCTTTCCGATGGCACTCCAGAAGGAGACCCGGATCGCGCTCCGCCCGCGGGACGACGGGATGGTCGTGCTGCACAACGTCGACGATTTCTTCCCGCCCATTGAATTCGAGATCGAACCGGCGATCGAGCCCTACGTGCAGGGAAGCTGGGGCAACTATGCCAAGGCACCTGCGAACGAACTCGCTCGGCGCTTCGCGATCTGGCGTGGCTTCGATGGGCTGGTCACCTCCGACATCCCGCCTGCCGCGGGACTGTCGTCGTCGTCGGCACTCGTCAATGCCGTGGGTCTCGCGCTCGCGCACATCAACGAGGTGTCTGCAGAGCCGCGTGCGCTCGCCGAGATCATGGCCAGTGCCGAGCGGTACGTAGGCACCGAAGGCGGTGGAATGGACCAGGCGATATCGCTGGGCGCCCGGGACCGCTTTGCTGCGAAGATCACTTTCGATCCACTTCGCCTGCGACACGTGAACGTGCCGGACGACTGGTGCTTCATTGTCGCCGACACCGGAGTCCGTGCGGAGAAGTCCGGGGCGGCGCGGGTCGCTTACAACCTGCGGCGAAAGGAGTGCGAAGAGGCGCTCCGAATCATGACAGGGCATGTGGCGACGGCCAACATCACGGAGAAGCTCGCGACGAGCTATCCGCAGCTGGTGAAGGCTGTGGATCCCGACACACTCGTGGGGCTGGCGGAGGGAGTGCTCAAGGGCAATCTGCTGCGTCGATTTCGGCATGTGGTGCGTGAGGCGGCGCGTGTGGAAGAAGCGGTCGATCGGATGTATGCCGCCGATACCATGGGCTTCGGTACGCTCATGGATCAGTCGCACGCCTCCCTGCGTTCCGACTTCCACGTCAGCTCGATGGAGCTCGACGAGCTGGTCGCCGTGGCGAGGGAGGGAGGGGCAGCCGGAGCGCGTCTTACCGGAGCGGGCTTCGGTGGCTGCGTCGTCGCCCTGGCCGATCGGTGGACCGTAGGCAGTGTGCTGGAGACGCTCGTTGCCGAGTACTTCGAACGACGTGACATCGCGGACCGAATCGACGATCGCCTCTTCGTCGCCGTCCCCAGTGCGGGTGCGAGCTTCCAGCCGCTCGAGAGCTAGCCCCCTGGCTGGATCCTACCGGAAGCCGACTCGCGGGAGCGTCTTGAGAAGTGCGAGCGTAGCGACACCACTCACGCCGAGGCATACCGCGGCGAGGGGAATGCGGCCGTAGAGCGCATATCCCGTCCCGAAGATGGCACCGTAGATCGCCGTGCATCCCAGGAACCAGGCAAGCAGGGCCGCAGTGAGGCTGTCTTCAGAGGAATCCAATTCGAGCCCGAGCCCGGCGCCGTCCCATCCTTTCCCCATAGGCCGAATCAGGCCATGGAAGGCTCGCAGCGTCTCGTCGTCGGCAGGCGGAGTGAGGAGGGTGACGACGATCCAGCCCACCGTCGTTACTGCGACGCCGACGACCAGCTGGAGGGCCGGGTCGAGGGGGGCGAATCCGATAGCCTCATGCATCAGCTGGAAGTAGAGGGCGACGCCGAAGGACAGAATCATCGCCGAGAGTTCACTCCACGCGTTGATCCGCCACCAGAACCATCGAAGCAAGAAGACGAGGCCTGTTCCTGCCCCGACCTGCAGAAGGATCTGGAAGGCCTGCAGTGCGTTCTCGAGCCACAGCGAGACAATGCTCGCGAGCACGACCAGTCCGACGGTCGCAATACGACCCACCAGCACGTAGGTCTTCTCGTCCTCGTCCGGGGCGACGAAGCGTCGATACACGTCGTCGACGATGTACGAGGCACCCCAGTTCAAGTGCGTACTGATGGTCGACATGTACGCGGCCGCGAGCGAGGCGACGACCAGTCCGAGCAGCCCGGAGGGCAGGAAGATCAGCATCGCCGGGTAGGCCAGATCGTTCCGAACGATCGACGGGTCGATCAACGGGAACGCCGCCTGGATGGAGTCGAGCGTCGGGTAGATGATGATCGAGGCCAGCGCGACGATGATCCACGGCCAGGGGCGCAGTGCGTAGTGAGCCACGTTGAACCAGAGTGTGGCCTTCATCGCGTGGGACTCGTCTTTGGCGGCGAGCATGCGCTGCGCCATGTATCCGCCGCCGCCCGGCTCCGACCCGGGGTACCATGTGCTCCACCACTGAACTGCGATCGGGATGATGAAGACGGTCGTGGCCGTCCTCCAGTCCGTGAAGTCGGGAAGGAGAGACAGCTTCGGGGTCACGTCGGGGTGCGTGAACAGCCCGACGAGCCCACCGACCTCGGGTTGGGCGAGCGCGTACCAGGCGGCAGCGACGGAGCCGATCATCGCAATGGCGAACAGAAGAAGATCGGTGACAACGACGCCCCATAAGCCGGACGTCGCCGAGTAGAGTGCAGTCACCGCTCCGGCGATGAGTACGACCTCATACTTCGATGCACCGAGGAGAACGCCCCCGATCTTGATCGCGGCGAGCGTGACCGTCGCCATGATCATGCAGTTGAAGAACACGCCGAGATAGACCGCGCGAAAGCCCCTCAGGAACGCCGCTGGACGGCCCGAGTAGCGGAGCTCGTAGAAGCCGATGTCCGTCACGATGCCTGAGCGGCGCCAGAGCTTCGCGTAGAAGAACACGGTGCACATGCCCGTGATCACAAAGGCCCACCAGATCCAGTTTCCGCTCACTCCGCCGGTCCGAACCAGATCTGTAACGAGATTCGGAGTATCGGTGGAGAAGGTCGTGGCGACCATCGACGTCCCGAGCAACCACCAGGGCATCGATCGGCCACCCAGGAAGAACTCTCCGGTTTCTTTTCCCGCCCGTCGCGCGAAGTACAGGCCGACGGACACCGCGATGACCCCATAGACGACGATGACGGTCCAGTCGAGCGTGCTCAGTTGCATGCTGCGTTCCTACCCGAGGCGTGCGATCGCGTCAGCCAGTCGTGCCGGATAGGCACCGGAGGCTACGCGTTCTCTCAAGATCGCCACCGAACGGTCGCGGTCGGCGGCGTGGGTGATACCGAACCAGCTGTCCGGTGCCTGGAGGACCTTCACACGAGTTGCTCCCAGTTCGATCTGATCGCTGATGGACGTCGAGAGGAAGCACTCCTGATGAGTGTCCGCGCCCCAGTAATCCAGAAAGCGACGGAATTGGCGCGTCAGGAGGTCGACGACGGGAGGTGTGAATCCCCACAGATTCATGGAAACGATCTCCTGGCCGGTGAGCTCCACGGGAGCCCCGTCGGTCGTGTATCCGGTGATCCAGGCCTCTCGCAGCTGAATGTTCTGCACCTCGGTCACGTGCTCGAGATGATTCCCTCTCGAGAGCACGCAAATCCCACGGGCGACGCCGCCCGCACCCGAGAGTGTCTTGTCCAACTGATACCCGACCACCACGGCTTCTGTCGGGGGCGGCTGGATGCTGAGCTGCTTATGGAGAAGATCGAAGGCTCCGGGCCCATAGAGATCGTCTGCATTGCATACGGCGAAGGGACCGTCGATCTCTGCCGCCGCACACAGTACCGCGTGGGCCGTGCCCCACGGCTTTGCACGGTCGGGCGGCGCGGGAAATCCGTCCGGAAGCTGGTCGAGCTCCTGGCAGACGAAGTGCGTCGGGAAGGTGCCGCCGATCGTGCGATCGACATGCGCTTTCACGTCGTCGAGAATCTCCCGCCGCACGATGTAGGTCACGCTCCCGAAGCCGGCACGTGCCGCATCGTAGACGTTGTAGTCCATGATGGCTTCGCCACCGGGGCCGAGTCCGTCGAGCTGTTTTAGGCGTCCGTAGCGGGTGGAAAGGCCCGCGGCCAGGACGACGAGAGGGAGGCTCACCGAGAGATCGTTTCTGGAGGGGGTCGCGACGCGCACGAATGTGCACGGCCGGGCACGTCGATGCGAGGGGTGTCTCGGCCAGGGGAATAGCTACCCGTAACACTGGCCACCGCGTCACCGATGCTTTATTCATTATGTATGCATAAACAATCATCCGCCGTGTCTGCGGATCGTTCGTCTGAAGGAAGCCGGGTTGTCCTCAAGTTCGGGAGTCGCCTGCTGACGAGTGGGCAGGCCCACCTGGACCCTGAGCGAATGGCGTCGGTCGCTCGTGCCATCGCCGCGCATCCCGACCAGGAGGTCGTGATCGTGTCGAGTGGCGCGGTCGCCGCGGGCTTTCCAGCGCTGGGCCTCCAGAAGCCACCGCACCGCGTGGACGAGCGTCAGGCGGCGGCGGCGGTCGGTCAGGGGCGATTGATGAACATGTGGGGCGATGCCTTCCAGGAGGTGGGCCTCACGGTAGCTCAGGTCTTGCTGACGAACGACTGCTTGACGGACCGCAGGCGGTACAACGCAGCCCGCCGAGCCCTCGGTGCCCTTTTGAAGGCCGGCATCATCCCGATCGTCAACGAGAACGACACCGTCAGCGTGGACGAGATCGTCGTCGGCGACAACGACAATCTCGCGGCCATGACTGCAGCGCTCGTCGACGCGGACCTGCTCGCACTCCTCACCGACGTGCCCGGCGTACTCACGGGGGATCCAGAGCACGATCCGGACGCGCGCCTTGTGTCGCACGCCGACAACGCGGAGGAGCTACGAGCTCTGTGTTTCGCGAAGAAGGCCATCGAATCCACAGGTGGAATGGTCACCAAACTCGAGGCAGCAGAACGGGCGGGCCGCTTCGGCATCCCGACTGTGATCGCCGATGGCACGGACGAAGCCGCGCTCGCGGCCGTCGTGCGGGGACAGGAAGCGGGCACCTTCATTGCAGCGGACGAGCACCCGCTCCCGGCACGTCGGCACTGGATGGCGGTGCAGAAGGGACTTCATGGGTATCTGGTCGTCGACGCGGGTGCGGTAGCCGCGCTGCATCGGCGCGCCAGCCTCTTACCGAGCGGCGTTGTCGGAATCCGTGGGCGATTCCGGCGCGGGGATCTGGTGTCCGTCGTCGACGACTCGGGTACGGAGCATGCGCGCGGTATCGTGCGCTTCGACGATCGAGAAGTAGAACAGATTCGGGGGCTGCACACCGACGAGGTCTGCTCCACGCTCGGAGTCGACCACGGCCACGTCGTGATGCGACCTGACCGGATGGTCCTCGCGACAACCGCGGACGCGAAATGACGACGATGACGGAAGAGACGGTGGAAGAAACGGTCGTCCGTATGGCGGAGGCTGCGCGCCGTGCCGCTCAGACCCTCGCTCGCTCCACCGCGGCGCAGCGGACGGCCGCACTACGTTCGATGGCCGAGCAGATCGAGGTTGCGGCCGACGACATCGTGGTCGCCAACGCCCTGGATCTCACGGCGGCTGACGCGGCCGGGATCACCGGGGCCATGCGAAATCGCCTCGAGCTCGATCGCGGGGGTGTCGCGAAGCTGGCTACGGCGATCCGGGAGGTCGCATCACAAGCCGACCCGCTGGGCGGGCTCGAGGATGAGCAAATCCGTCCTAACGGGCTGCGGGTGGCACGTATGCGAATCCCGCTGGGCGTCGTGGCGATGATCTATGAGAGTCGTCCGAACGTCACCTCCGATGCCGCTGCGCTCTGCCTCAAGGCTGGAAACGCGGTGATCCTGCGGGGTGGCTCCGAGGCGATCCACACCAATCGTGCGATCGCGGAGGCGATTCGGGTCGGACTGGCCGGGTCGGAGCTCCCCGAGCACGCGGTCCAGTTGATCCCGATGGCGGACCGTTCGGCCATCGACGTGTTGCTGCGCCAGGAGGAGTCGGTCGACCTCGTCATCCCTCGGGGTGGCGAAGGGCTGATCCGCGCCGTAACGGCAAAGAGCCGGATCCCGGTCCTCCAGCATTACAAGGGCGTTTGCCACGTCTTCATCGATGCGAGCGCGCCGGTCGACCGGGCGGTCGAGATCATCGAAAATGCGAAGGTGCAGCGTCCGGGGGTGTGCAACGCCGCGGAGACGCTGCTCGTGCATCAGGCTGCCGCCGACACTGTGCTGCCTGCCATCGCACACCGCCTCACCGCGAGGGGTGTCGAGCTAAGGGGCTGCCCCCGCACGCGTGAGATCCTCGGAGACGTCGAGGGAGTCAACGTGCTCGCCGCCACGGAAGAAGACTGGCACGCCGAGTACCTGGACCTGACGCTGGCGGTCCGCGTGGTGCCCGACCTGGAAGGCGCCCTCGACCACATCGCCGAGTACGGCTCGTCCCACACGGAGGCGATCGTCACCGACGACGATCAGGCGGCAGCAACCTTCGTCGGCGCGATCCAGTCGTCGACCGTTGTGGTCAACGCCAGTACTCGTTTCGCTGATGGCGGTGAGCTCGGCCTCGG
>JBDGVS010000123.1:0-7220 GCA_039585535.1 Gemmatimonadota bacterium
CGGGGTCTTCCAGCGGCCCGCCCTCGTGCGAGATGTGCCACAGATTCTCGTCGCGCGAGTAGAGCTTAGTCTCGTCGACACCTTCGAGAGCAATCCCGCGCTCCCGTGCATACGCCAGGCAGTCCTCTCGTGAGCGAAGCTCCCACTCACGCCAGGGGGCGATCACGTCGAGGTCGGGGCCAAGGGCCGCGTACGCGAGCTCGAAGCGAACCTGGTCGTTGCCCTTGCCGGTGCAGCCGTGCGCTACCGCATCTGCTCCTACCGCACGTGCGATCTCGACCTGCCGACGGCCGAGGATCGGACGCGCCATCGCGGTACCCAGAAGGTATTTCCGTCCGTAAACGGCGCCGATCTTGAGGGTGGGAAAGACGAAGTCCTCCACGAACGTCTGGCGGAGATCCTCTCCGAAGAAGGCGCTCGCGCCCGTCCGGAGCGCCTTGGCCTCGAGGCCGTTGAGTCCTCCCTGCTGCCCGACATCACCGGCCATACAGATGACGTCCGCGCCATACTGCTCCCTGAGCCAGGGAACGATGACGGACGTGTCGAGTCCGCCGGAATAACCTAGAACGACCTTCATGCCGGATCTCCTGAGATGGACATCGCTCCGTCCACCGGAGGCGCCCCTGCAAAGAAAAAGAGGCCCGGGGTCAGGAGACCGACAGCTTCCCGCCAAAGCGCCGGAGGGCCGATTGCCCCGAACTCCTGCCCCCGGTCCCCTCAAGGTTCCGAGTCGTCGTCGTTATGCGTGAGCGACGATGCATGAATATGCACGCAGGATGTATTATGTCAACCTTGCCGGGGGGCAGCCATGGCCTCGACCCTGCCCTTCACTTCGTCGAGCTTCGCAGGATCCCGAAGAATCAGCAGAATGGTGTCGTCGCCCGCGAGAGTACCGAGCACCTCGGGCCACTCCTCCCAATCGATTCCAGCCGCAACGGTCTGCGCCCCACCCTTCATCGTCCGCACGACCAGCAGGTGGTCCACCCCTTCCGCACTGTGGAAGAGGGCCGGGAGCAGAGACTCGAGCGAGGGCGTGCTGTCCCATCCCTCCGGCGAGAAGTAGAAGCCCACCCCATCCGCTCCGGGGACTTTCACGAGCCGGAGTTCGCGCATGTCGCGGGAGAGCGTGGCCTGCGTCACCTCCGTCCCACGCTCGTGCAGAAGTTCACGGAGCGCCTCCTGACTCGTGATCCGGTGACTTCTTACGACCTCCAGAATCTGCTTGTGGCGATCACGCTTGCTCATGCCACGGCATCGTCGATGAGTGCACGCACCCGTTCCGGCTCGAAGCCGAGACTTCGCTCCACCTCGTTTCCGTTCTCGAAGAGAATCAACGTCGGAATGCTCCGAATCTCATACTTCATCGCGACCTCGGGGGCATGGTCCGTGTCCACCTTCACCACGAGCATCCGACCGACCTTCGTGTGGGCGATCTCATCGATCAATGGGGCGACCATTTTACAGGGTGCGCACCAATCCGCGTAGAAGTCGACGAGCACTGGCGCTTTGGCGTCCAGCACTGTCCGGTCGAAATCCTCCTGGGTCACCTTCACAGGCCGATCGAGCAGCATGGGCTTGCTGCAGTCACCGCATTTCGGGCGGTCCTCTGCCCGGGCCAGATCCACGCTGTTGAGGGTGCCACAGAAGCTGCACCGCAGGGTAACTGCAGGGGCACGGGAGTCGCTCACGTCATCTCCTGTTCGTCATGTTTCAGCAGCCCGAAGGGGCGGCGTTCAAGATAGCGAACACCGCCCCTCCCCGAGCCGCAGCGCGAAGCTGGACCTGCCCTGCCCTGCCGTTCGTCCGAACCCCCTCTCCTGGTGCGACGCGTCAGTTTCCGAATTCATACTGGAGCTTGAGCATCCCGATGCGACCGATCTCGGGAGCCCCAATGAACTCCTGATGCTTATTGTCGGCCAGGTTGTTCACGGTCAATGAGACGATGAGGCCGTCGTAGCTCGGAACGCGCCACGCCACATTCGCGTCGAACACCGTGAACTTCTGGACCTGGCCCACGTACACACCCGAATTCATGGCGAAGGCTTCGCTGAAACGACCGCGGGCGCCGAATTCGAGCCCAACGTCGGGCAGCATGTAGCGAGCACCGAGTGAGCCTTTGTTGGTGGGCGCATTGAGCGCGATGTCAGCCGCGCTCGAGCACGCACCGTCCTCGTCGACATCGAAGCACTCCTCGCTGACGAAGGAGTACGAGCCGTTGAGGACGAGCGCATCCGTCGCCTACGCCTCGAAGCCGATGTCAGTCCCCCACAGCTCTACGTTCCCGAAGTTCCGATAGGTGAGAATCACATCGGATCCAGAGCGCTGATCCGGCGCAACGGTACCGAGTGGCACCTGGGCGGCATTCGTCGCGATCCCGGCGGCCACCTGAGCCGCAGCCCCCGCGGGGACACCCGCACCGATCAGACGCCCCGCCACAAACGTTCCGACGTCCCTGCCGTCAAGGAAGACGGACGGCGTCTCGACACGCAGCGGGCCAACGAAGTCCTCGATCTCACTGCGGTAAACCGACACCGAGAAGTTGACGCGATCGGCTACGAGACCCTGATAGCCGATCTCATACGTGTTGGTGATTGTCGGCTTCATGCGCGACAGCGCCGAAACGCCGGGGTCTGGGACGAACGGGACCGAGGGGTCCTCCGAGTTGAAGCGGAGCAGGTTCGACCCCATCTCCGCCGGAGTGGGTCCGCTGACGATGGCGGCGAACTGCTCGGGGGAGAGGCCCAACTGCACCAGCGCTGCCTGAAGCGCGGGATCCTGGAGGGCGAACGGCACGACTACACCGTCCCATAGCGCCGTCCCCGTGGCCGGGAGCTGGGTACCCGGGGAGAAGGGCGAGTACATGCAGTAGCTGTTCACGCCTCCGGCACACTGATTGTTCCAGGTGAGACCGGAGGTCGGCACGCCCAGCGTCTGAACCCGATAGTTGACCCCGGTCGTGATCGGGATCTGACCTGCGGTGATGTCGAGGAAAAGGTTGTTCGTGGTCGGGGTGCTGAAGGCCCGGTTATACGTGGCCCTGAGCGACTGGCCCTGCTTGGGCGTGAACACGAGCCCGAGCCGAGGGGACCACACAGGATCTTCGAGGTGTTCGTGATCGTCCAGGCGGAGCGCCCCCGTGAAGTCGAGGGTAGGAGCTAGGGCAAACGTGGCACTCAAGTAGCCGCCTAGCTCCGTGGTCTCATCCATGTCCTCGTTGGCGCCAGTGATCGTCCCGCCGGTCTTGGGTGTCGTCTTGCTGTAGTCGAACCCGGTGACCAGCTCGGCCCGGTCCGTCACGTTGAATGCGTACTGAGCCTGCGCGGCAGCCATCGTCGACATATCGATGAGGGGCTGGCCCGTGCGCAGGAGAAAGGAATCCCCTGCGTCGGACGCGTTGATGAACGCCTGCGCGAAGAAGCCGTCCCGCTCGAACTGCACCTGCCCGAACTGGTACTTCCAATCGTACCCCTGGCCGGCCCCGATCCCGGTGAGCTCGATCGAGCTGCCGAGGTTGTTCATCCCGTAGGTGAACTTCAGGCCATCCGTCGACCCCTCCCACGGCCGCACGTCCAGACGCACCTCACCGCTGTAGCGCTCGACGTCGAAATCCCGCGCACCCACGCGCGGGTTGTAGTCGGGATCGGTGGGCGGCAGCATCGCGGCCTCCTCCACTGGATCCACGTAGACGAAGTCTTCACCCTGGAAGTACTGGCCCGTGATCTTGAGGCCCACCTTCTCGCTGAAGCGGAAGTTCTGCCGAAACGCCCCCGAGAAGATGCTCTGATTGCCACCGGTCACGCTCACCGTCGTTCCCGGCTTGTCGATCGGGTTCGATGTGATGATATGCATGACGCCGTTGGCCGAGTTCGGGCCGTAGAGCGCGGAGGCCGGGCCCAGGAAGACCTCGACACGCTCAATATCGAGCGTCGGCGCAGGAATCATGTTGTACGCGTTCAGTCTCAGCGACGGCACGCGGGCATAGCGGTTGTCCGTCAGCACCAGGAGTGCGCCGGAGAAGACGTTGTTGAAGCCGCGCGTGACCGTATTGCTCTGGGTGATACCGGTCTGGATCGCGTCCACACCCGGCATCGACCTCACATAGTCGACGGGCGTGGCCGCAGCCTGAATCTCGATCTGATCGACGGTAGCGATCTGAGCCGCGATCGGTACAGACTGAGTGCTCCGTTCGGTCCGCGCCGCGTCCGACGTGACGACCACCCCTCGGAGAGAAATCGCGGCCGCAAGCATCGCAAACTCGACATCGACCGTGCCTCCCCCCGTGACGGTCACCGAGGTCGAGGTCGAGGTGTACCCGATCAGGTCCACCCTGACGTCGTGCTGACCGGCGGGAAGCTGGAAGGTGAAGGCGCCTCGTGCGTCGGAGAGCGCACCATAGCCCCCTTCGACGGATACCTGAACGGCGGACAGGGGTCGCCGCGACGACGCGTCGACCACTCGGCCGGTTACCGTTCCCTGTTGAGCGTGGACGGGCACCGCGATTGCCAACGACGCTGCAAGAACAAAGAGGGGGGACAGTGCAGACCTGGCGCTCATGCGAGCCTCTCGATTTGGGGGGTCCGACAGGAGGGTCCAAACAGAACGTACCTCTGTGCTGGTTGAGGTCGCAATCGTTCGTGGCCACCGGGGCACCGCAGACTGGCGACAGCCGGGCCCGCGGCACATGATGCGCCTCATGCCTTCCGAATCCTTCCCGACCGATCGCCTCGTCGCTGCGCAGGAGCGTATCCGAGGCGCAGTTTCGCGGACCCCGCTGACGCCCTCCCCCGTCCTGTCTGAACACTTCGGGGCCGAGGTGTTCATCAAATGCGAGAACCGGCAGGAGACAGGCGCCTTCAAGGTTCGTGGGGCGCTGAACCGCCTGCTCACCCTCTCCGGCGAAGCACGCTCGCGCGGCGTTGCGACGATCTCGGCGGGCAACCACGCCCAGGCGGTTGCATGGGCTGCCTCGGCAGCCGGCGTCTCCAGCCTCGTGGTGATGCCCGAGCACGCTTCGCCACTCAAGGTTCGGCGCAGCCGCGAATACGGAGCCGAGGTCGTTCTTCACGGCGACGCCGCAGCGGCATTCGTCCGTGTCCGCGAACTCTGCGCTGAGCGAGACCTGACATTTCTACACCCTTTCGATGACGACGAAGTGGTGGCTGGACACGCATCGTGCGGCCTCGAGATCCTCGAGGATCTGCCAACGGTTGGAACGATCGTCATTCCGGTGGGGGGTGGGGGGCTGTCATCCGGCATCTCGGTGGCCGTAGCCGCGCATGGGTCGGACGCAGCCATCTGGGGAGTGGAACCCACTGGCGCGGCCGCCATGCACGAAAGTCTGCGCGTGGGGCACGCAGTGCACCTCCCGCGGGTGGACACCATCGCCGACGGGCTGGCGCCTCCCATGGCCGGGACCCTCAACCACGCGTTGCTTCGGGATATCGCGCGGGGCGTGGTGGTGGTCTCCGACGCAGCCATCGTTCGAGCCCTGGCCACCCTTCTGGACGACGTCGGCGAGCAGGTCGAGCCTTCAGGCGCAGCCGCGCTCGCAGGACTCCAGTCCGGTCAGATCCCCATCACGCCTGATCGGCCCGTGGTGCTGGTCATCAGCGGCGGGAACGCCGAAGAAGAGACCAACCGCTCCCTCATCAGGCGCTTTGGCGCCGACTCGGGCTGGATCTGATGTGCCGCCTCCTCGCATACACCGGCAAGGCAACACGGCTGGCGGACCTCGTCTTTGGCGGGGATCACTCGCTTTACGAACAGAGCTGGATGCCTCGCGAGCTCCTCTCAGGCTCGGTGAACGCCGACGGTTACGGGGTGGCATGGTACGCGGACGGACGTCCCGCCCGCATCGCCGAAGCGCGTCCCATCTGGTACGACGAGGATCTCCGTCCCGCCCTGGAACGGATCGAATCGGGAACGGTGGTAGCCGCGCTTCGAAACGGAACCCCGGGGATCCCCGTCGACCGGAGCGGCCTGCTGCCGCTCGTTCACGAGCGCTGGACCTTCGTGCTGAACGGCTTCATCCCCGACTTCCGGCGCTCGCATATGCGAGCTCTTCGTGGTGAACTACCGGACGATCTGTACGCCGAGATCTGCGGGGCGTCGGACAGCGAGACACTCTTCATGCTCGCACTCTCGGAACTCCGATCTGGTGCCGCATTGCATGACGCGCTGGCAGCGACCGCCCGCCGGGTAAAGGCGCGCGTAGGCTCCGACGAGGCTCAACTCAACATGCTTCTTTGTGACGGAGATACGGTCGCCGCGATCCGCAGCAGCACCGTCACCAAGACGAACTCTCTGTACCTCGCCGAGTGTCCTGCTTTCGCGGAGGGTGGCACAGTGCTCGCCTCAGAGGCTCCCGACGCCGACTCGGCCTGGACCGCAGTGGACGAGCACAGTTGGGTCGAGATCGGATCGGACGGAGAAGTCGAGTCGGGCGGGCTCGTCCTCGAATAGCGAGTTTGTCCTAATTATTGACGTCTACGAGCTCAATCTGGAAGACGAGCGTGGCTCCGGGCGGAACGTCACCCTGACCGCGAGAGCCATACGCGAGCTGAGGAGGCACGACAAGACGGCGAACGCCGCCTCGCTTCATTCCAGCGACCCCCTCGTTCCAACCCCGTATGACCTCGTTCCCGCCGAGTCGCGTGTGGTACGCATCTCCACCGAGGCTCGCGTCGAACACGCTCCCATCGGGGAGCCAGCCCACATAGTGAATCCACACACGGCTCGTACGTCGAGCGATCGGCCCCTCCCCGACCTCTACGTCCTGCACGTAGAGGCCCGAATCGCGACGTTCGAAGGTGGAGAGGTCAATCTCCAACTCGGGTGAGAAGAAGAGGAGCGCCGGATCCCTTGGCGGAAGCACGCCGGACTCGACGTCTGGTCCCCCACCGCACCCCAAGATGAACACGAGCCCCAGCGTCGCGCCGAATCCGCGTGAGCCAGACGACTTGATCGGACGGAGCGGCGCGAATGCGACCGCGATGGTGGCGATGGTCAACTGCACTCCAATGTCCTTCGGGTTCTTCTGGTCGAGCACGGACCTGCTCTCGAGAAAGTAGGGTAGTGAACGCAGAACAGTCGCGCGATGGAGCCGGAACGCGTATCCGTGTATTCAGTTCTGGCGAGCGCTCAGCCGGTCCGATCGCCCGAAGGCAACGGAACGTCACCTTGGAGAAAACGATGAAGCGGAAGCTGCTCGGTTCGATCGC
>JBDGVS010000124.1:0-7187 GCA_039585535.1 Gemmatimonadota bacterium
GAGGCGCTCCGGACGTTCGATCACTGCAATACCTCTTTTCCGTCCCCCTGAAGTCGAGCCGTAACCTCGGCCAGATCCGCCGCACTGTTCACATTCACGCTGGCCCCGCTCGCACCCTGCACCCGAACGCCCCCAACGGCCTGGAAGAGTGCTCGAGCCGCTCGCTCCCCGCTCTCGAGGAGCTCTACCACTGTGGCGAGGCACGAGGTGGGATATCCCGCGCAGAGGGGCTCGAAGTCGGGCTCTCCCGCTCGTGCTGCGACAACGGCGCCGCCCTCACTCTCTGCGAACGCCCCGATCAGCACTCCGATCGAGCCGGCGTCGACGAGCGGCAGGTCGACCGCGAGTACGACCACCGCATCGTACCCGTTCTCTCCAGCGTGCTGCAACGCAGCTTCGATTCCTCCGAGGGGACCACACGGGGGTCGCACGTCATGGACCACGGCCCACGGTCCTGTTGGGGTCTCCGGCCGCGAAGAAACAACGAACACCTCTTCGCAGTGTGGGCGCAGCGCGAAGCCGGCTCGATCGATCAAGCGATCTCCGCCGATCTTCTCTGCCGCCTTGTCACGGCCCAGACGTCGACTCGCTCCCCCTGCCAGGATCGCCCCCGCGAGCCGTGTGGGACTCACACGACGCGCTCCGGCACAGAGTAGATATTGAAGCCACCGTCACGCGCGAAGCCAATGAGCGTCTGACGAAAGCGGACAGCCAGATCGACCGCCAGACTCGACGGCGCACCGACAGCGATCAGGACCGGAATACCAGCCGCGATCGACTTCTGCACTACCTCGAACGACGCACGTCCGCTCACCACGAGCACGCGCTCGGACGCGGGGAGTGTGCGATCCAGCAGCGACCGGCCGATCACCTTGTCGACTGCATTGTGTCGCCCCACGTCTTCGAACACGATGCCCGACGTGCCGGTGGGCTCGAATAGGCCAGCGGCGTGCAGCCCTCCGGTACGCGAGAACACGCCTTGATCAGCCCGAAGGCGGTCCGGCAGTTCGACGACCCGATCGTGACCGATCACGGTATCCATCGGCAGCACCGCGCATCCCTGAGCCCCTACCGCGTCGAGCGACGCCTTGCCACAAACCCCACAACTCGACGTCGCGTAGAAGTTTCTCTTCACCGACTCGGGGTCGAAGTCCCGCCCCGCCGCGAGACGCGCCTCCACGACGTTGTACTCTTGCTCCTCTGGCCCGGTGCAGTACGTCAACTCGACGAGATCCGAGGCCGTGGCAACGACTCCTTCTCCGTGCAGGAAGCCCGCTGCGAGTTCGAAGTCGTTCCCGGGCGTGCGCATGGTCACGGCGAGCGGCTCAACCCGGCGCGTCCCATCCACCATCCACGAGAGACGAATCTCCATCGGCTCTTCGACGGCAAGCGCGTCTCGCCTCCTTGTCGCAGCGCCTTCCCGGTACCGGGTGACGCGAACGGTCTTCGCGCCCCCCCTCGAGCCGATCATCGGCGGGTCAGCGCGGCAACCGCTGCGGCATATCCGCCACGACGTAGGCAATCACGGCCATCGTCGCCACGCAGAGCGCCACTTCATCCGGATCGAGTTTGTCGACCGTGTCGGCGTCAGAGTGGTGATACCAGAAGTACTTCGTGCCGTCCACGCTCAAGCCCATACCGGGCACCCCGGTCGCCATCAGAGCAGCGATATCGGCTCCACCGCCACCGCGCGTGATCGTGCCGGAGTCGATGCGATCCAGCAACGTGCCGATCTCCTGAATGATGTCGAAGGCTTCGTCCGAACCCGTGAAGCCGAATCCGCTGGGCTTGAAGACACCGCCGTCGGACTCCATCGCGAGGATGTGATCCTCGTCGGCGTGGTTCTCGACGTACATCGGTCCACCGCTCCGTCCCTGCTCTTCGCTCGTCCACCCAACCGCGCGGATCGTGCGCCGCGGCTGAAGGCCCAGCTCTTTCATGATCCGGATAGCCTCCCATGCCGCGACCACGCCACCGGCGTCATCCATCGCGCCCTGCCCCACATCCCACGAGTCGATGTGACCCCCGAAGACGACCACTTCGTTTGGAAATTCACTTCCAACGATCTCCGCCATGATATTCCGACCCGGCGTGTCGGGGAGCGTCTGTGCTTCCATCTTCAGCATGACCTCGACGCGCTCACCGCGCTCCTGCATGCGTTGAAGGAGGTCGGCGTCCTCCACGGTGATCGCGGCATGCGGAATCTTCGGTACGCCCTCTTCGTACGCAGAGTTGCCGGTGTGCGGGGTCTGCTGCGAATACGGGGTGACCGAACGGATCAGGCTGGCCACCGCTCCCGCGCGCGCCGCTGCGACGGCTCCACCCGAGCGATACCTCACCGTCTGACCGTACGTCGTGAACGGGACGTTGAAGAGCACGATTCGGCCCTTCGCCTCGTCGGCGCGTGACTCGAGGTCTTCGAAGCTGTTCACGACGAGGACCTCGCCACGAATCCCGCCCGGAGGGGTTCCGACGCTGAAGCCGAGACCCAGCATCGGTAGCTCTCGGGGCCACGGAAGAATCATCTCGAGACTCTCGTTCCCGCGAACCCAATGCGGCACCATGACGGCATCGGTGTCCACGTTGTCGAGACCGTCCTCCTCCATCTCCACGATCATCCAGTCGATCGCCCGCTCGAGCGCTGACGACCCGGAAATCCGCGGCCCGAAGCGCTCGACGAGTTCGGTGAGACGGGCGTACGCGTCGTGGTCACCGGTCGCCGCGTCGATGATGCGATCGGCGACATCCCGGTACTCGTTCGCTACGTCCTGCGCTTGCACGCCGGGCGCCGGCAGGAGAAGCGCGCCGAGGACTACCAGGCCAATGGAACGACTCATCATGCGGAATCCCTGCTCATGGAAGACTCGAAGTACGGTGCCAGCGCGCTCGCTGGCGGAGGCGGGGTGAGCAGGCTCACCCCCACGAAGAGCGCGGCGGACACCAGAAAGCCACAAAGTACGGGCTCGACGGTGGTCGCGCCCCATGCCTCCCACGCGAAGGTGGCGGCAACGCCGCCGACCATCGCGGACGCCGCACCTTCCTGGGTGGCCCGGCGCCAGAAGACGCCCCCCACGACGGGAAGAACGAAGGCCGCCGCCATGAGAGCGGTGAAGAGCAGGACGATGAACTGCACGAGGTCGCCCTCCCCCACCCCGCTCAGCAGCAGAACGACCGGGGTCGCACCCACCACGACGATCCCAAGGCGATCGACCCACATGCGCCGCCGAGGCGACGCTTCGGGGTCCAGCAGGTTCTGGTAGATGTCCACGGACAGCGCCGAGCCTGCAACGATCAGGAGGGAATCCACCGTGGACATCATCGCCGCGGTGATCGCGGCGAGCATGATGGAGCCGAGCGTCGCGGGCAGAACCGCCGTCGCGACCATCGGCATGGCCAGATCTCCGGTAGACAGCGACGGGAAGAGCACGATCGCCGAGAGGGCGAGAATGAAGACCAGGAGGTTGATCCCGAGGATCATGACGATCGAGAAGAGCACCCCGCGACGAATCGTCCGCATGTCCTTCATCGCGTAGAGACGAATCAGCTTCTCCGGGGTCGCCACACCTCCCAGAAAGAAGGAGAGTCCCATGGTAAAGAGCAGCGTCGCCGGCATCGTCTCCCACGTGAATACCAGCGGGTGAGCCGACTCCACGAGCGTCAGCAGGCCTCCGAGACCGTCTACCTGGCGGAGGGCCAACGGCACCGCGAACACGGCTCCGAGCCCCATCACCACGAGTTGAAACGCATCCGTATACACGACCGCGACCATGCCTCCCACGACCGTGTAAACGAGCAGGATCGCCGTGAATCCGATCATCCCCCACGTCGTGGGGATTCCAAAGACGGTGTTGGCAATCAGCCCACCCGCGACGATCTGAGCCTGGATGTACACCACGGTGGCGATCAGAATGATCGCCCCGGCCAGGCCGCGGATCCCCTTCCCGTAGTAGCGCGTCTCGATGAACGCGGGGATCGTGAGCTCCTTCTGGCGCGTGAAACGAGGCGCCAGGACGGCCACCATGAACCAGTATGCCAGCGGGATGGACAGAAGCACCCAGCCGAAGGACCAGCCCACCGTGTACATCACCCCGATCGTACCGACGAAGGTGCCCGCCGAGGTATGCGTCGCAGCCATCGTCGCACCCCCGGTGAACCATCCGAGCTCACCTCCGGCGATCCAGTAGTCGGTCTCGTTACGGGTCGCCCGCAGGCTGTACCACCCGATCCCGAATACCACCGCGAAATATCCGAGGAATACCCAGATCTGCGGCGTCATTCGTCCCGCTCCGCGCGGATCATCCACGTCACGTATCCGACCAGAAGCAACGCGCAGGCGAGAAAGAGTCCCCAGAAGGTGAAGCCCGGACCGTTCATGAGGAGCCGCCTTCGACTGCCTCGGACGCCGTCGCTCTTCCCGAGACGACCCCCTGGAGATGACGCCACCCGAATGCGGCAAAGCCGAGTAGCAGCAGGACCGTGAGCACGTCGATCAGCAAGGGCACGCCCGGACTCCAGCGACCGTCCGTGCGCGCTCGGAAGCCGACCATCGCGGGCGCAGCCGGTAGCGCCACGGTGTAGACACCCGGTTCATCCCGGCGAAGACCGGAAGGGAACCCGTCGGCGATCACCCACCCCTCGGGGACTCGCACCTCCGCGGAAAATCCGGCGGGTCCCACGCCCGCTGCCACGATCGAGGCGAGATCGGCGACGCTCGCGGCTCCGGCCACGATCGGGGGACCCGTCAGCAGCGGCACGCGCGCACGGGCACGGCCTCCGTCGACTTCAACGGCAGACGGGACTCGATAGCTGAATCGCATGACGAGCAAGCCGCCGTTCGAGTCGAACGGCGGACGCACTGTTGCCGTGCGGCGACTCCCCGACGTCGGCCACAGTACGATGGTCTCGCGCCCGTCACGGACAACATCTTCCACGTCGGCCTCGCCGAAGCCCAGCAGGGACAGTGGCACCGACTCATCCTCCGGCAGGGGCGCCTCCGAGTCGGCGCCCGTCAGAAGCCATCCGACGGTCACCGCCGCGCTGCCATCGCCAGCGGTGAGATCCACGGAGACGCGCTCCGCCAGGATGCCCCACGCCGGGCCCTGCTGGGCGGCCGCAGGCGAGGCCGTCAAACACAGGGCGGCTGCCAGAGCGAACCTCACCCCCGAAGCCAACTCAGCTCCATGCCTCTCGCATCACGCGAAGAGCGTTGCCCCCCATCACCTTGCCGATGTCCTCATCGGAGTACCCGTGCTTCACCAGCCAGCGCACGATGTTATGAGACCCTTCGGTCGGATTCTCGAGACCTGTCACGTAGGGCACTTCCTCATAGTCCTGATCCGGCTTCCCGGCACCCCGTGAGTCCTTGAGGGACAGTGCCGCCATGTAGGTGTGGTGGAGCCCAACATGATCCCCGTACACAGTGTCGGGACCGAAGCCCACGTGATCGATGCCGACGAGCTTCTCGATGTATTGGAAGTGCTCCATGAACGACTCGATCGAATGCTTGCGATGTTGTCTGGTGAGCGTGGTGTGTGGCGCACATTCGACACCGATCACACCGCCCTTGGCGGCGCACGCCGTGAGTACTTCATCCGGCGCGAGCCGACTCGAATCCCACAGGGCGCGGGCCCCGATGTGGGAAAGCACGATCGGTTTCTCACTCGATTCGATGGTGTCGAGAGTCGTCTGATCGCCACAGTGAGAGCAGTCGATCAGGAGCCCCACCTTGTTCATCCGTTCGACCGCCTTTCGACCGAATTTCGTGAGCCCGCCGTCCCGATCCTCCTTCAGGCCGTTTCCGAGTGCGTTCGACTCCGAATACGTGATACCGAGAGAGCGTAGCCCAAAGCCGTAGAGCAGATCGATCCGGTCGAGGTCGTTCTCGATCATCGCGGCACCTTCCATGGTCGCGACCCACGCGACCTTTCCCTCATCGTGCGCGCGCTGCACGTCTTCGATGCGCAGGCAGGGCAGCACGAAGTCTTGATGAGCGAGATCACAAAGACGCATGCCGAGGTCGTGAAGGATATCGTCCCACTGCCAGCCGGAGCTGGAGTGAATCCGGCAGATGCCATCCATCAGGTTGTCGAAGACGCAGTCCCAGTACGACGCCGCCAGCCCCTCGAAGGCCGTCGCCATCCGGCCATGACGCGCGTACTCGGGGGTCTCCTCGATCCGCTCGGGAAATACGCCGAGATGCTCGTGCATCGAGACAAAGAGAGACGTCTCGGCGAGGGTGCGAACCCTCGATTCCTGCTCGTCATCGAGGGGAATCAGGTCCGCTGGCACACGCTCCACCTGCTTCGCCAGGTCGAACGCCTTGTAGTCAGCGCCGGGCTTCAGGTATGAGAACGACGTGTAGCCGTCATACGACTTGTGGAGACTCATCGAATCGGGGATGCAGGGGGTCGTCGGAACGGCGACAACGTGCGGTCCCACGCCCCGCGGGGATAGGGGAATGAGGCCCCCCAGGACCCTCCCTCGATCGAACATCAGCCCTGGCCGTGCCCAGGCTCAGTTTCCGATGTACTCCGCCTGAATCGCCTCGAGGTCGGGCCGGACCTCGACGAAGACGTCGACCACCGCCGGATCGAAGCTCGCCCCGGTCTCTTCGAGGATCATGTCGACGACCTCGTCGTTCGGGACCGCCTTCCGGTACGGCCGATCCATGGTCAGCGCATCGAAGAAGTCGACCACACTACAGATGCGCGCCTCCAGCGGAATGCTCTCTCCCGGGATTCCGTGCGGATATCCAGACCCGTCCCACTTCTCATGATGGGTCATGGCTACCCGCTCTCCCATTTGAATCACGGGGGAGGAGGAGCCAGAGAGGATCTGCCCACCGATCGTCGTGTGCGTGTTCATGATCCGACGCTCTTCCGCATCGAGCGGACCCGGCTTGAGCAGGATGTGGTCCGGGATGCCGAGCTTGCCGACGTCGTGCATCGGCGCGGCATGCAACAGCAGGTCGACGATCCCCGGCTGGAGATGCATCGCCATCCCGACGACCTGGGAGTAGCGACCAATCCGCTCGATGTGGCCCGCCGTATCGTGATCCTTGTACTCCGCAGCGAGTGTGAGCCGACGGATCGTGTCGAGATGCGCACCCTGGATCTCACGCTGCGCACGCGTCACTTCCTCGAGGGCGTCACGCAATTCACGAGTCCGGAGCTGGACGGTGTCTTCAA
>JBDGVS010000125.1:0-7157 GCA_039585535.1 Gemmatimonadota bacterium
TCCGTGAGAAGGATGATCATCCGCTGGCTGAGCAGGGGCTCACGCTCTCGCTCGATCGGGAAGCCGATGATCGTCGTGACGTCGGACAGATCGTCCTCTCTGGAGATCCGGATCTGTCGAGTCTGCGACACGCCCACGCCGGGGCCGGTCACATCATTCGCATCTCGGGCGATGGTCCGAACATGAAGCACGTCGCCCGGCTCGAGGCCGAGTTCCGCGAGGTCGAGCGAGCGGCTCCCGGTGAGTCCATTCGGTACGGCCACGACCTCGTCCCAGCTCCAGCTGCCTTCCTCGAAGTCGAACGACTCTCCGCTTCCTCTGGAGCGCACCCAGTGGAGCTCGATGTCGGCGATGCCGAAGTCATCGTCCGCTCGCCCGAACACGGGGACGATCCCGCGCGGCGTGGCGAGTACGAGATCCCGCTCCGGCCGCTCGAGTGTCACGACGGGTGCCCGATCCCGGAGGGGGCGGAGGGGGAGAACGCGTCGCTCGAGGAGGGTCCCGTCCTGCTCTATGGTCAGCGAGAGCCCGAGGTCGTCCGGACGGACGATCCATGAGAGCGACCAGCCCAGATCGGAGGCTTCGGCAGGGAGCGAGGCGCCGCCGACTACAGAGGCACGCAGCACACCTCCACGCGGGTCGCCCGAGCCGCGGACTTCGATCACGGATCCCGGGAGGGCGGGAAGGGGATCGCCACCACGTCCTTCGATCGCAGGAAGGCCGGTGTATCCCGGAGGACGCAGGGTGAAGGTCACGTCTCCGAGGGAGGGGAGTGGGAGCACCTCGTCGGAGTCCGCGCCGCCCGAGGTCGCCCCCCCCGCACGGCTGGGCGTGTCCATCAGCCGTAGCCATCGAGCATCCGGCGATCGGGGCCCATCCAGTAGTGCGAGGATGGGCACCAGAACCAGCACTGCCGCCAGACATGCCGACCACAAGCGTCGGGCGCCGAGAGGCACGACCGAGCGCGGGTCGATTCGGTGGATCGCTTCGCTGGCGCGTCGTCGGAACGCTTCGGCAACGAGTCCCTCGGCGTTGGTTCCCCTCAGCGTCGAGGTGACGTTCCCGCGGCCACCCCGCTCATCCGCGAGCAGCGCGAGGCGCTCCTTGGTCGCTCGGGCCCGTGTGGCGAGAAGTGCGATCGGGATGGGACCCAACGCGAATAGCGGCAGCCACCGGAGCGTGCGACGAGCGCCGACCGACAGCGGTGTCAGGAGATCGATGGTCACGAGCACGACGGCGACGCCGAGTGCGGCCAGGATGCAGGCGGCGCCGGCTCGGAGCGCCCCACGCAGGAGGACGCGCCTGCGAAGCGCCTCCAGCAGCGTTCTGGTCGCGTCCGGCGTCGCGGATGCGGTGCTCGTTCTGGGGCGAGCGTCGGGTGTCATGAGCTGCCCTCCGCGCGCATGGGCGGCGTCGCGGTGCGTCGCAGCCAACGAGCGGATGTGAGCCCGATTTCGGTGCCCAGGAGCATCCCCAGAATCGCCAGGATCCAGGGCGTGAGCCGCGCCCCATCGCCGCCCAGCTGCACGGCCGTCACGGTGGCGGGGAGGTCGCTGCGTGACATTACGCTCCGGGCGCCCTGATCGAGAGGAAGCGCAGGCCGCTCGCTTCTACACGCTCGGAGGATCTGGTCGATGAAGTCGGGGAGCTCCGGACCGAGGCGGTCCGCGACCGGGCCCCACGGCCGGGTGAGCGTGACCACGCACCCGCTCTGTCGCTCCGCCGCGTACGCGAGGGGCGTCGCTCCGTCCGTGACTGCGATCACGCGCACCCGATCATCCTGGCGCGGTGAAAGCTCTTCGCCGGCCAGCGTCTCGTCTGTGCCGGGGGCCACGACGAGTGTACCGCCGCCGGCGAGGAAGGCGTCGTGCTCCGTGAGCGGCGAATTCGATGCTTCGTGTGTGAACAGCCACTCGACGGAGTTCGCCTCGGCCGCGAGGTACGGCGTCGCCGACACCGAGGCCCCCAGGGCGATCACGGCGCGCGCCACGCGTGGCTCTTCGTCGATAAGCACGACGGCGACGGGGGCGTCCGCAGGGTCGAGCGCACTCGGCCCACGTTCTGCTCCGACCGGGCCCTCCATGCGCCCCCGACCGGGTGCTTCGTACACCGCGATACGCCCCGGCCACAGTGCTTCGCGTCGCAAGGCGAAGCCTGGTCGCCACTGATCCCACATCGGCCGGGTTATCCAGGACGCCTCGACCGCCGACCACCGCTCCTGCCGCGCCGTTCGCCGCAGAGCTTCGAGGCCGTCGTCGAGGCTCGTGCGCTCTGCACCGCCTTCTACATTCGGCAGCGCGCTCGGATCGATGAGGCCGTCCCCCCCTGCGGAGCCGTACACGAGCACTCGGACATCGTCGCCGTCGGCGATCCGCGCCACCTCCTCCACCGTCCCCTCCCAGAGGCGTCCGGAGTCGACTCCGGCGTCCAGCAGAATCACATGGACCTCGCCCGCGGGTCGACGCTCCCACGTCAGCTCGGCGAAGGCGGCGCCGAGCAGGAGCGAAAAGGCCACGCGCGCTGCCAGAAGGACGAGATCTACCGGGCGATTGCGGAGGCGCAGCTCCGTCCGGGCATCCTCGGTAAGGAAGCGCGCGGTCGGGAGCGGTTGGCGTGCAGGAGGTCGCCGGGTGAGGAAGTGGAGGCCGATCGGAACGAGGGCGAAGGCTGCACCGGCCCAAAGGAATCCGGGGATCGCCGCCTGGATCACGGAGTCACCCCCGACTCGCCATGACTCCGTGCCGCGAGCCACGCACCGAGCGCCGTCACCAGGGGAGTCGACGTCACGAGCGGAACGAACTCCGCACCCTGTTCTTCGAGTCCCTTCCGCAGACCCGCGTAGTACGCTTCAACGCGGGCGCGGAAGCCGGCGTCGTTCTCGGGAACTGCGTCGATCGTACGATCGGGTTGCTCGGGGTCGTAGAAGCGGGCCGGACCGGCCGAGCGAAGCCCCAGTTCGGTCTCCGTCGAGATCCGGATGACGATCACCTCGTCTCCGCGAGCACGAAGTCGCCCGACGGCACCGATCAACTCATGCCCATCGTCGCTCTCGAGGGCGTCGGAGATCAGGATGACCCGACCACGTCTCCGCAGTGCGGCACCGACTTCGGAGAGTGCCCCCGCAGCGGAACCGCTCCCGCCGGCTTCCAGGCTCCCGAGGGAGACGAGGAGGTCGTGGAGCTGGCCCGGTCGATTCCGCGGAGGCAGGTGGAATGACGTGAGGTCGGAGAACGAAGCCAGGCCAGCGGCGTCGCCACGTCGTAGCATCATATGCGCCAGGGCTGCTGCCACGAACTGCGCGTAGCGGAGCTTGGTCACGGGCCCGTCTCCATCGAATCCCATCGACTCTGACGTGTCGACCAGGATCATCGCCTGCAGATTCGAAGTTTCCTCGAAGAGTCGGACGTAGAGGCGATCTGTGCGTCCGTAGAGGCGCCAGTCCAGCCTCCGGACGTCGTCACCCTGCTGGTAGGCGCGGTGTCGAGAGAAATCTTCGCCCGAACCGAGGAAGGGCGAGCGGTGCTGTCCGGAGATGAATCCACGGACGATGGTCCGGGCAACCAGATCGAGGCTGCCCAGCCCGTCGAGGAACTCCGGTGGGAGGAGCTCGGCCGACGCGGATCGCTCGGGCGTCTGCACGGAACTCCTAGAGGAGATCGCTTCGAGGCGGGGTGACCTCGGCGAGGAGTGCTGCCACGATCTGGTCGGGCGTCCGCCCCTCGGCCTCTGCCTGGAAGTTGACCAGGATCCGGTGTCTCAGGACGGCCGGCGCGACCCGGGTGAAGTCGTCGGGTGTCACGTGCAATCGGCCGGCCAGCAGCGCGTTGGCCTTGGCACAGAGAACGAGTGACTGGCCTGCCCGCGGTCCGGCACCCCAGCGAACCCAGCGGTTGGTCACCTCGCACGATTCCTCTCGACCCGGACGCGAACTCCGCACGAGAAGGGCCGTGTACTCGAGCATGGCGTCAGAGACGGCAATGCCCCGTACCAGCTGTTGCAGCTCCAGGATTTCCTCCCCGTCGAGCACCGACTCCACCGGAGCCGGAGCTCCACCTGTCGTCGTTCGCAGCACCTCGACTTCGTCCCCACCCGTGGGATAGTCCAGGCTGATCTTCAGCATGAAGCGATCGAGCTGTGCTTCGGGCAGCGGGTAGGTGCCCTCCTGTTCGATCGGGTTCTGGGTGGCGAGCACGAAAAAGGGGCGCGGAAGCTCCATCGCCTCGCCGGCCGCGGTGACGTGGCCTTCCTGCATCGCCTCGAGCAGCGCGGCCTGCGTCTTCGGAGGCGCACGGTTGATCTCGTCGGCCAGCAGAACCTGGGTGAAGATCGGACCTCGAATGAAGCGGCTCTCGCGGCGCCCTGTGGCGCGGTCCTCTTCGATGACCTCGGTCCCCGTGATGTCCCCAGGCATGAGATCGGGCGTGAACTGCACCCGCCGAAAGTCGAGATCGAGCGCATCGGCGAGCGTCCGCACCAGGAGCGTTTTCGCGAGTCCGGGGACTCCTTCGAGGAGCCCGTGTCCTCCGGTAAGGAGGCAGAGCAGCACCTCGTCGACGGCGAGTTCCTGCCCTACGACACGCTTCGCGATCTCGGTGCGCAATGCGCCCAAGCGCTCGGTGAGCTCGGCGATGCGCGCTTCGACGTCTTCGACAGTGGACGCTTCCAACCCGGGGATCCTCGAATGCGAGGGGCACGAATGCGGGCTGGAAGGTTAGTCGGAGCATCCGAATCCGGACATATCTTCCCGCATGACTACTCAACCGACACGCTCTGCTGGGCACCCCAGCCCCGGGATCGCCGCCATCCGGATCGGCATCGCGGTCACGGCGATCGCACTGTGCGCCCAGGTCAGCGTTCCGATCCCGGGAACACCGGTGCCGCAGTCCCTTCAGACGCTGGCGGTTGCTGTCGTCGGACTCACGCTCGGGCCCACCCACGGAGCCCTGGCGGTGACGCTGTATGTGGTGCTTGGGGGTGCTGGGGCCCCGATCTTCGCGGATGGGGCGGGCGGTATGGAAAGCCTGCGCGGACCGACCGCCGGGTATCTGGTCGGCTTCATATTCGGTGCGGCCGTCGCAGGTCTGCCGACCGTCGTGGACCGGATCCGGAACGTTCTCGGGGCCTTCGCCGCGGCCGTGGCGGCACACGTCGTGATCCTCGGCTTCGGGTGGCTCCGCCTCGCGAGCATGCTTGGGGCGACGGCGGCGTACACGGCCGGTGTCGCTCCCTTTCTCGTGGGTGGAGTCGTGAAGGCGGTGGCGGCGTCGCTTCTGTGGATCGGATTCGAGAGGTTGAGGCGCGAGCTTTCACCGCCCGCCCCTTCTGATCCCCAGGAAGTCTGAGCCATGTCGGTTTCCATCGATGACATCCGCGCCGCCGCGCGCGTGATCGACGGCGAGGTCGTCCGCACGCCGACGGTGCGGTCCGGCCTGCTTTCCGACGAATTCGGCGCGGAGATATTTCTCAAGCTCGAGACCATGCAACGCACGGGCTCCTTCAAGGACCGGGGTGCCCTTGTAAAGCTGAAGAGCCTGAGCGCAGAGCAGGGCGCGCGTGGCGTGATCGCGGTCTCGGCGGGCAACCATGCTCAAGGCGTTGCGTCCCACGCCCAGCGACTCGGCATTCCGGCGACGATTCTCATGCCGGAAGGCACACCCTTCACCAAGGTCCGACGGACCGAGGCGTTCGGCGCGACTGTCGTGCTTCAGGGTGACACGCTAAACGAGGCCGAACCCTACGCTCACGAAAGGGCAGAGGCGGAGGGTCTGACCTTCGTCCACCCCTACGACGACGTCGACATCATCGCGGGGCAGGGCACGATCGGGCTCGAGATGCTCGAAGACGTCTCCGATCTCGATGTCATCGTGGTGCCGATCGGAGGCGGCGGAATCATCTCCGGGATCGCCACGGCCGTGAAGGCCCTCCGACCCGAGGTCGAAATCATCGGCGTGGAGACCGAAGTCTACCCGGCCATGCACGACGCCGTCCGCGGGGTCGATCGCCCGATCGGCGGGGACACGCTTGCCGACGGCATCGCGGTGAAGTCTCCCGGACGCATCACGCGGGAGATCGTCGAGCGTCTCGTCGACGACCTCGTTCTCGTCTCGGAGTCCTCGATCGAGGCGGCTGTTCAGTCGTTGATCACCGAAGCCAAACTCGTGGTCGAGGGTGCGGGGGCGGTCGGGCTCGCGGCGGTTCTCGAAGATCAGGGGCGCTTCGAGGGGAAGCGGGTCGGCCTCGTGCTCTGCGGCAGCAACATCGACCCACGGATCCTGGCCTCGGTGCTGATGCGCGGTATGTCACGCGCCGGGCACCTTGCGAGCCTCCGGATTTCCATCAACGACCGCGCGGGCGTCCTCGGTAGAGTCGCTCAGGTCATCGGAGCGGCCGGGGGCAACATCGTCGAGACCCATCACCAGCGGATGTTTGCGAACGTCTCGGTGAAGCGAGCCGAGCTGGATGTGCTCGTCGAGACTCGGGACGCGGCACACGCCACGCTCTTGGTTTCCCGGCTGCAGGAAGCGGGGTTCGCTACGCGGCTGCTACCGGACGGGTAGCCCCGGAGGAGCCGCTGGTGCGTTTCCGCGCACCCTTTCGCTTCGTAGGTTGGCGTTCCGCCCTGAGCACTCCCGGCGAGCCCGCCCTGCAGGAGCCGTCATGTCGTCACCTCCGTCCCGACCCGTCCCTCAGCCACGGGGGCCACTCGGCCTTCTGCTCGTCGCCTCCGCCGTTCTGGGCGTGCTCTCCGCGGCCCCCGCCGCAGTCGCTGCACAGTCGGAGTACGATCTCCCGATCCGGGAGCATGTCTTCGACAACGGACTCCGGCTGCTCGTTCTGGAGCGCGAGGACGATCCTCGTGTGGCCGCGAAGATTTTCACCGACATGGGCGCGATCCACGAAGTGCCCGGCCTGCTTGGTGCGGCGCACTTCCAGGAGCACATCCTCTTCAAAGGGACGCCGACGCTGGGGACCACGGACTGGGAGGCGGAGCGCCCGATTCGCGAGCGGATGTGGGCGGTGGAGGCTGAGAGGGTGCGCTCGTGGACGGCCTCTGGGCCACCCGGTACGCCACCGGGCTCGACGCAACGCGGAGTTATGCGCTCGAATGGCTACGGCGCGGTCAGCACGACTGGTCGGCGGGGTACCCGGAGCGGATT
>JBDGVS010000126.1:0-12092 GCA_039585535.1 Gemmatimonadota bacterium
GCCTCTCGGCCGCTGCAGGATGGATCTCCATCGGAGAACGAGAGGTGCTCTTCGCCGCCGTGGACCTCCAGAGTCAGGGATGGATCGGAAGTGCCTTCGATCGTCTGCGCACACTCCAGGCCGAGACGCTGCGCGACCACATCGTGCGGGAAGTCGAATTCCACGATGGAGGCCCGATGTCCCCGATCGTGATCGGCGGGGACCTCAACATGGTCGGGTCACGTGTCCCGCTTCACGCGCTGACCACCGGACTACCCTCCGCAGGCGAAGTACTCGAAACGTTGCGGGCGGAACGGCTCGGTGAGCGCACGCTCAGTACGTGGCGCAACCCGGGCGCACCCTTCGCACCGGGCCGGCTCGACTTCATCCTCGTCTCGCCGTCTTCGCTGGAGACGCAGAACGCGTTCGTCTTCGCCACCGAGGATCTCGCGCCAGGCGAACTCCTGCGCCTCGACCTGGAACGCGGGCTCTCAGGTGAACTCTCCGATCACCTGATCGTCGTCGCCGACCTCCGGCTTCGGTAGCGGCCCTACTCCTTCACGTAGTGGCAGCCGCGGCTGAGCGGATTCCTGCGTGCCGCCTCCGCCACGCTGCGCGCCGCAACGATGCCGTTTCGCAACTCGAGTAGCGGCCGACTCAGGCGCGTGGAACGGTAGAAGCTCTCGATGCGATGGTTGAGATACCCGAGGTCGTCGCTCGCCCTCTTGAGACGCTTTTTCGTGCGGACGATCCCGGCATAGTTCCACATCGTGTACCGGATCGAATTCCAGTCCTGACGGAAGAGCACGGGGTCGACCTCGTCTTCGAAGTCAGCGGAGTCCCACTCGGGAATCCGTTCGTACACGGCCTCTAGATCGCCCGCCCGACCTTCATCCACGTCCTGATGCAGAGCCGCACCGGCCTTCCACCCCCACACGAGGCCCTCCAGCAACGACGTCGAAGCGAGTCGATTGGCCCCATGCAACCCGGTACAACTCACCTCGCCGACCGCATACATGCCGTCGATGTTCGGCACCTTTCCCTCCAGATCGACGAGCACACCGCCACAGGCGTAGTGCGCAGCAGGCACGACCGGGATACGGTCCGCTGCCATGTCGATGTGACGGCGGCGAAGGAAGTCGTGGATCTGAGGGAAGCGAGCCTCCACGTCGAGGCCCTCGCGATGGTGATGAGCCAGGTCGAGATAGACGCACGGGTGACCGGTGACCGCCAGCTCCTCGTGAATCGCTCGTGCCACCTCATCGCGCGGTGCCAGTTCGAGCTGTTCCGGGGCGTACCGCTCCATGAAGCGTTCGCCGTCAGCGTTGAGGAGCCATGCCCCTTCTCCACGTACCGCCTCCGAGATCAGGAAGCGCTCCCCCTGCGGCGAGAAGTACGCAGTCGGATGGAACTGAACGTATTCGAGGTTCCGGATCGGCAGCCCGGCGCGAAACGCCATCGCGAAGCCGTCGCCGGTCGATACCGTGGGATTGGTCGTGTGAAGGAAGATCTGACCGAGGCCACCGGTAGCGAGCACCGTGCACCGCGCCAGCACGGTCTTCACCTCGCCGGACACCTCGTCGAGCACATAGGCGCCCAGGACGCGATCTGCGGTATACGTCCGGCCTGAATCAGGATCGTGATGAGAGCGGGTGATGA
This sequence comes from Gemmatimonadota bacterium, assembly GCA_039585535.1. Classification (GTDB taxonomy): domain Bacteria; phylum Gemmatimonadota; class Gemmatimonadetes; order Longimicrobiales; family Gaopeijiaceae; genus UBA2589. Next base: position 1,639 of record JBDGVS010000126.1, read on the forward strand.
GGTCGACCGCCATGTGCCCCGGGGCGACCGTGATCCGCTCGTGCGCGAGCAACGCCTCGGTCAGCTTCTCCTGAATCGCCCATCCGGTAGCGTCTCCCACATGCATGATCCGGCTGCGCGAGTGCGCCGCCTCGACGGTCCGTGAGATGTCCCCGTTCGGCTCGCGATCAAACGGCACACCGAGCCGATCGACCAGCAGCTGCATCACGAGATCCGGGCCCACCTCGGCGAGCTGCTCTGCGGCGGCACGCAACCCGATGTGGTCGCCGGCTTCGAGAATATCGTCGACCAGAAGCTCGGGCGGGTCCGCCTCGCCCTCTGCCACAATGCCACCCTGAGCCCATCCGGTCGCGGTGCGCTGCGGATCCTCAGACTTTACGAGTACGAGCACGTCGAGGCCGGAATCGGCCGCACGGAGGGCGCACGTACCGCCAGCTATGCCACCGCCGATGACGAGCACATCGACAACCTGAACGCTGCTCATAGGCGGGCTCCCTCGATGGGTCAGCCTCGGAGAAGAGGAACTGCCCGACCGGTCCCGGGTCTCGGAAGAGCCGGCCCCGGTATCGATACCGAAGGATCAGGCAGCGCGGGTACATAGGTCCGCCGCGCACGCACCGTCAACGGGAAGCCCATGGATTCATCTGTCGCCACTGTCGCCCTGTCGGGGCTCGCCGCGGTGTTGGGGGCCATGACGCTGCTCTGGCTGGTGAGTCTGCGACGCCAGGACGCGAGTATTGTCGACCCGTTCTGGGGGCCCGGCTTCGCCATTGTCACCGCGACCTATCTGGTCGCTGACGGCCGTTACGTGGAGCGGGGCCTGCTCGTGCTGGTGCTCGTCACCGCCTGGGCCGTGCGTCTCGGCTACTACCTGCTGCGACGCAACACCCGTGAGGGTGAAGACGCCCGGTATCGCGCGATGCGCGAGGCTGGCGGCGCCGGGTGGGCGATGCGGAGTCTGGTCACCGTCTTCTGGTTGCAGGCGGCTTTGCTGTGGGTCATCTCTGCACCCCTCCTCGGAAGTGTGACGTCGACGGCCCCGCTCGGAGCGTGGGATATGCTCGGTGCGGCGGTCTTCCTCATGGGACTCGCCTTCGAGTCCGTGGCCGATCTGCAGCTCACCCGGTTCAAGGCCGATCCCGCGAACAAAGGCCGTGTACTCGACCAGGGCCTTTGGCGCTACAGCCGGCACCCGAACTACTTCGGTGAGTTCGTCCTCTGGTGGGGACTGTACCTCGTCGCCGTCGGCGGCGGAGCGTACTGGACCGCCGTCGGATCACTCCTGATTTCCTTCCTGCTGCTCAAGGTCTCGGGCGTGACGATGCTCGAGGAGTCGCTCAAGGACACCAAGCCCGGCTACGCCGAGTACGTACGCAAAACCTCGACGTTCATACCCCGGCGGCCCCGGGGCTAGTCCGCGGACAGCGCGACGATCGGGTCGACACGCGTGGCCCGCATCGCCGGCAGCGCGGACGCACACAGCCCCGTCGCGAGGAGGAGGACGATCACCCCGACGTACGTGGCGGGGTCGTACGGCTCCACCTGATAAAGAAGTAGCGTCAGCCCGCGTGCGATGAGGACGGCCAGACCCGTGCCGAAGAGGAGCCCGAAGACGATCTGGTTCAGGCCCTGACGGATGATCAGCGACCTGACCTGCCCCGCCTGCGCTCCGAGTGCCATACGCACGCCCATCTCACTCACGCGATGGCTCACGCTGAACGACATGACGCCGTATATGCCCACGGACGCCAGGAAGAGTGCGGCCAGACCGAAGGCCAGAAAGAGATTTCCGAAGATCCGGTAGAACCAGAGGTTCTGCTCCATCGCCTGCTCGAGCGTCTGCACGAAGTAGATCGGCGTGTCCGCATCGGCGGACGCAACCGCATCACGAACCCCCGCCGAAAGCTCGAGCGGATCCCTCTCCGCCCGCGCCGCGATGGACACGAAACGCAGATCGTACTGAGCCAGAGGGACGTAGAAGCCCGGGGCGTCGATCTCTTCTTCACCGGGATCTCCGATTCCCTCCATTCGGTGATTTGGAACCACACCGACGATCTCTCTCCACGGCTCTTCGGAGTCCGGGCCACCGAGCCGTACGCGCCGACCCAGCGGCTGGCCGTCGGGGAAGTGTCGAGCGACGAACTCCTCATTGACCACCATCACCATCGGATCGTCGATGGCGTCCGTACGCTCCAGCCAACGACCCTGGACGAGATCGATGTCGAACGTCTCCCGAAAGCCAGGCGTGACGGCCGCGAAGCGAGCCCGCGGCATATCGCGATCGGTCTCATAGCTCTCGCCATCGATGGAAACTCTCGCTCCGAACGAGCCGGTCAGTGGCAGGGAACCGGTCAGGCCGGCCGCCTCCACTCCCGGTAGCTCGGCGATGCGTTGCTCGATGTCTTCGTAGAAGCGCATCCGGGATGCGGGGTCCGGGAAGCGCTCAGGGAAGACACCGACCCGTGCCGTGAAAATGTTCTCCGTCGGGATCGCGTACTCTTCGTTGTCGAGCGTCACGACGCCCTTCACCATGAGCGCCGATGCGACGAGAAGGGCCATGGACATCGCGATCTCGCCGATCACGAGTACCCGACTGAGGCGTCCGATCTGCATTCCCGACGAACCTCGAGATTCGTCTTTCAGAACGGAGTTCAGATCCGCGCTCGATGCCTTCACCGCGGGAATGATCCCGGCCACCAGCGCGGCCATCATGGTGATCGCCATGACGAACAGCAGGATCGGGAGATCCAGCTTGAAGTCGAGCCAGAAGGGCGGGTCGGTCACCGAGATGGCGCGATCGAAGAGCGTGATCCCCGTCCAGGCGATCCCGGTGCCGACCGCGGCACCCACGATGGCCAGAACGACGGCCTCCGACAGCATCTGGAAGATCACCCTCCAGCGGTCGGCGCCCATGGCGCTTCGAATCGCCAGATCTCTCGTACGCACGGCCGCCCGAGCCAGCAGAAGATTGGCGACGTTCGCGCACGCGATGATCAGAACGAGCACCACGGTGAACAGCATCGAGTAGAGGATTCCCCGCTCTTCGTCACCGATGAATTCCTCGGTGTACGGCTTCATGAGCGCCGTGACACCCTGATTCGTTTCCGGGAATTCGCCAGCGAGCTGATCTGTGATTCCGGCGAACTCGACCATGGCGGCATCGACGGAGATGCCCTCGACGAGCTTTCCGAAGACCTCGACCGTCGTCCCCGTGCCGCGCTCCAGCGTCAGATGGTCCACGCGAAGAGGGACCCACACCTCCTGGAGGATCGGGAACTCGAAGCCCTCGGGCATGACCCCGATGATCTGCCCCGCCTCGCCATTCACGGTGACGGCCATACCGAGGACGTCGTTGGATCCACCGTACCGATCCTGCCAGACACGGTGTCCGATCAGAACGACCTGAGCAGCACCGGTCCGCTCTTCTTCCTCGCGGAAGCCGCGGCCGAGCACTGGAGCCACTCCGAGCACGTCGAAGGAATTCGCCGTCATGAAGGCGCCGTCGTACCGCTCGGCCCGTTCGGTACCGCGAATGTTCACGGTACCCTGGTAGAACGCCCCCAGCTCCGTGAAGGAGCGTTGCCGCTCCCGCCAGTCGCGGTAGTCGTGGATCGTGACTTCCATCGACTGGATGCCCTCGGTCGGATTCGCCCGCTCGAGGTGCATGATCCGTTCGGCGCCGTCGAACGGCAGTCCGCGATGGAGCGCGCCGTAGACGATCGAAAACATGATCGTGGTGAGGCCGATTCCCAGGGCCAGAGCCGTAACCGCGATCGCGGTCACCCCGGGGCTCTTCGACAATCCTCGCGCCGCGTACTTCAGATCACTCAAAAGATCCATGCGATCCCCCACCCCAGTTGTGTCCCCCACCCATGAACCCGACGCTCGGGTCGCTGTGAGCCCTACGGGACGTGAATCAGGAGGTTTCGGGCACGCCGGCCCCCTGCGTCGGGACTCGTGTGCGGTAGTGGACGAGAGTCACCCGGCCTACCTTCGCTGCCTCACCGATTCCCTCGGAGGCCATATGTCCTGGACGCAAATCCCCGTGGCACGCGCCGCGCTCCTGCTGCTGCTCACTCTTTCGGCCACCCAGGTCGGGGCGCAAAACGCCGACGACCTCCGCTGGACGCCCGAAAAGAGCATGGATTTCGACGTGGTCCAGCAGACGGCGATCTCGCCGGATGGAGCCCGCGTTGCCTACGTCGTGCGGGTCCCGCTGATCGAGGGCGAGCAGTCTGAATACCTCAGCCACATCTGGCTGGTCGACGCGGACGGCACGAACGGCGTCCAGTTCACTCGAGGAGAGAAGTCGGCAACGAGTCCCGCGTTCTCCCCCGACGGCCGCTGGCTCGCATTCACGACGAGTCGTGAGGGCGATGGGGACGCTGGGGACGACGAGGGTCCTCAGACACAGGTCTGGGTGATCGGGCTGGCGGGTGGCGAGGCATTCCCGGTGACCGAGGCCGAGACCGGCGTGGCCAGCTACCGCTGGTCTCCTTCCGGTGACCGAATCGCATACGTGTCGAGGGATCCGGAGACTGAGGACGAAAAGGCTCGTAAGCGGGAGAAGCGCGACCCGATCTTCGTCGACCAGAACTTCAAGTACAATCACATCTACTCGGTGTCGTTCGATCCCTCACGTTCCGACCCCGGTGAAGCGACCCGGCACACGGAAGGCGACTTTCACGTCACCTCGTTCGACTGGGCCCCGGACGGCCGCACCCTGGCGTTCAGTCATCAGGCAGACCCCCGCCTCGACGAGGGTGCGCGCGCCTCGGCCATCTCGACGGTCCCCGCCGACGGTTCGAACCGAGTCGCAGCCCTCGTCGATCTGGGTGGTACGGATACCGGCCCGCGGTACTCGCCGGACGGATCGACCGTGGCCTTCGTATCGTCGGGAGAGACCGCAGCCCGCGTGGGTCTCGGCGACATCTATGTCGTGTCCGCGTCCGGTGGCGAGCCACGGAAGCTCTCGGATAGCCATGACCGAAGCGGGGGACTCCAGGGTTGGAGCCGAGATGGCCGCTCCGTTCTGCTCCTCGAATCGGTGGGGACGACCCGGCACCTCACATCGCTACCGGTCGACGGCGGCCCGTTGATGCAGCTGACCGACGGAGCCGGTGTCATCGGGGCACCTTCGTTCGCGGATGACGTCGACGTGATGGCCTTCAGCTGGCAAACGGTGGATACGCCCAACGACGTGCACGTCTCGCCCGTCGGTTCGTTCACCCCCTCTGCGCTGACCGATCTCCATGCGTCCATCGAGATGCCTGCCCTCGGGAAGACCGAGCTTCTCACCTGGCGCTCGGAAGACGGTCGCTTCGACATCGAGGGACTGCTGACGTATCCGGTCGACTACGACCCGTCCCGGAGTTACCCGCTGATCCTGAACGTTCACGGCGGTCCCGCCGGCGTCTTCGCGCAGTCGTTTACCGGCGGCGCGGCGCTCTACAACATCCAGTACTTCGCTCAGGAGGGTTATGCGGTCCTGCGGCCCAATCCGCGTTCGGTGACATGGACGACCTCATGGCCGGTGTCGACGAGGCCATCGACATGGGCGTCGCACACCCCGACTCGCTCCTCCTGATGGGGTGGAGCTACGGCGGGTACATGACGTCGTTCGCCGTAACGCGGACGGACCGATTCAAGGCGGCGAGCATGGGTGCCGGCCTGCCGAACCTGGTGAGCATGGTCACGACCACCGACATCGGCGAGTACCTCGTGGCCCACATGGGTGACAAGGAGTTCTGGGAAGACTACGACGAGTACGAGCGGCACTCCGCGATGTACCGGATCGAGAACGTGACCACGCCGACCCAGGTCATTCATGGAGAGGACGATCTGCGCGTCCCCTTCACCCAGGGGCAGGAGTTCTATCGGGCCCTGGGACGTCTCGACGTACCTACCGAGATGATCGTGCTACCCCGGACCCCGCACGGCCCGCGCGAGCCCAAGCTCCAGATGGAGGTCTCCAAAGTCATCATGAAGTGGTTCGACCAGCATCTGCGGCCGGACAAGCCACGGGTGACCACCGACCACTAAACGGGTGACCACCGACCACTAAGAAGAGAGGGGCGGACCGCGTTCGGGTCCGCCCCTCCTTTCCTGGCTGGATGACCGGTGCGACTCGAGAGCCGCCTCAGCCCGTGCTCACCACCGAATACTCAGGCACCCGGACGCATGAACTTCTGGGCCAGCTCCGCGCGGTCCAGACGCTCACCACGCAGGTAGACAGCCGAGATGTCGCGAGTCGCCGTGATGTCATCGAGCGGGTTCGCATTCAGGACCACGAAGTCCGCACTCTTCCCGACCGACACGCTGCCGAGGTCGTCGTAGCCCAGGAGATCGGCCGACGTGGATGTCGCCGCGACCAGCACCTCGGCGGGTGACATCCCGGTACGCACCATGTCTTCCAGCTCCTGATGTACGGCCCACGGGTTACCGCCGTCGGTACCAAAAGAGATCGTCACGCCGGCCTCGTTGAGCCGAGCAAGGTTCCGAGCCTGAATCCCGAACGCCTCCTGTGCATTGGCGTTCTCTCTCGACGCTCCTTCCTGCATCTGCCCCAGACGATCGGCGGGCAGCGAAGAGATCCAGGAGACATCCGTTGGCACTCCAGGGCCCGGCAGATTCGGAATCAACACGACCGCTGGCCGGGCGAGCCAGAGCTCGACGAGTTCGTCGTCGATGTCCTGGTCACGAATACCGTGGGCGAACGCATCGATTCCTGCGCGCAGAAGCCCCTTGGCGTCCTCGAGCCGGAAGATGTGGGCTGTGACGCGTATACCGTGCTGGTGTGCTTCATCGATCACGGCACCATACAGCTCGGGCGAGAGGCGTTCGTACTGCCCGTTGCGGTCGTCGACCCAGATCTTCACCCAGTCGACGTCGGCTGCGGCCAGTTCACGAACCGCCGCTCGCGCCTCTTCCTCCGTATTCACCCAGTGCGGGACTTCTGAACGTCCGGGCTCGGGCCTCGTGATCCCCCGTCCGGCAGACTGCGAGCGAGCACCCATCGGGACGACCTCGCTGCGCATCGCGAGTCCGACGTCGCCGTCATCGAGACCCAGGCTGAGCACCGCAGACTGCCCGTAGTAGGCGAAGTGCTGAAGCTGCTCTGCGCGCTCAGGCCGGTCCGCTACGAGATGTGCATGCGCGTTCACAAACGCCGGCACCATCGTCTTTCCGGAGAGGTCGTAGCGGGTCTCGACCGAGGAAACGTCGACGTCCGCGGCCGGTCCCACGGCCACGATCTGCCCGCCGTCCACTACGACCACGGCGCCTTCGAGTGCTGAGCCGTCTCCAATCACCACATGGGCGTTTTCGAACGCCACCGCGGTGCTCGAGAACGACGGGGCGTCCGCGCCAGCACACGCGGTGAACGCGATCAGGCATGTAGAGAGGAGCGCACCTTTGACAGAGGGTTCGTAACGCATTGCCAGGTCCAGTGATAGAAAGGAGAGGAGGGGACGATGGGAAGAATGCGCGTCCTCGGCCGATCCGGCGAGGTGTGCGTGTGCCATTCCCACCCTCCCTTCCCGGAAGTAGGACACTTAGTATCGGGACTCGCCTGAGTGCCCGACACCCGATACCCGGAACGTCCCGATGCGCCTGCCACGCCACCTGCCCCTGGCCCTCGCCGTAGTCGGCACACTCGCGCTGCCTGCCATCCCGATCGCGGCCCAGCAGGACGCCATCGGCTCAGTGAGTCAGACGGCACTCCACGACTTTCGGATCGTCGAGGTCGCTGACGGCCTCATCAACCCGCACGCCTTTGCGTTCACTCCCGAAGGCGATGTCCTCGTCACGGAGCGCCCCGGTCGCCTGCGCATCATCCGCGACGACAAGCTCCTCCCCGATGCGGTCGAAGGGCTCCCGGACATACTGGCGATCGGAAACGGCGCGATGGCGATGAATGGTCTCGAGCAGGCCGGCCTCCGCGATGTTCGCCTGCATCCGGATTTCGCCGAAAACCGACTCCTCTACCTGAGCTACGTGAAGCCCGGTGCCGGTGGCCTGGGGACGCTCGCTGTCATCCGCGGGCGGTATGAGAATGACCGCCTGTCTCAAGTCGAGGAGCTCTTCCACGCATACGCGCAGAGCAACGGCAGCGAACGTAGTTCGATGTGGGGTGGTCGGATCGCCTTCGACGGGCGCGGCTACATGTTCGTCACACTGGGCGATCGCCAGTGGCCGTCCGTGGGTGACCTCGAACAGCATCCGGCCCAACAGCTCATCAACCACAACGGGACGACCGTACGACTCCATGACGACGGCCGCGTGCCCGCAGACAATCCGTTCGTAGGCCAGGGCGATGCCCGACCGGAGATCTGGACGTACGGTCACCGAAATGCGCAGGGGCTGGCCGTGCACCCGGAGACCGGAGATGTGTGGCTGAACGAGCACGGCCCGCAGGGGGGTGACGAGGTCAACCTCCTCCGTCCGGGCGGAAACTACGGATGGCCGGTGGTCGGGTACGGGGTGAACTACGGGAGCGGACGCGCGATCCACGAAGGCACCCGCCGGGAAGACATGGAGATGCCCGCGCATGTATGGGTCCCGTCGATCGGGGTCAGCGGGATGATCTTCTACCAGGGAGATGCGTTCCCCGAGTGGAAGGGAGACATGCTCGTCGGGGGCATGAGTGGCGAGCGGCTCGTGCGACTCCGCACCGACGGCGTCGTGGTCGCGCGCGAGGAGGTCCTTCTCCAGGAGGTGGGACGAATTCGGGACGTAGCGGAAAGTCCCGACGGACTCATCTACCTCGCACTCGACGGAGGTGTCCGCTGGGAAGACGGACCCCCGACGAAGATTCTCCGGTTGGAGCCCGCCGGACGGAGGTAGCAGACAGGGTCCACGAATCTACGACCGCTTCAGGCCGTAGGGGTTACATACCCAACGATCTGCGAGGAGAGAGTCATGAGCGATACAACGAACGACACCAACGAAGCCGCCGACGGCACAGCCGACGCCGCCGGGGCCGACCAGAGCACCGAGAACGACTCAGGCCGGGAGCGCTACAGAGTCGCCGGCGACAAAGTCGTCGAAAAGCTGAAGGAGCTGCTCCACGAGGGGAACATCCGACACATCGTCATCAAGAACGACGACGGAAAGACCCTCATCGAGATCCCGGTATCCATCGGCGTGGCCGGAGCGCTTCTGATCCCCGTGTGGGCCGGCGTCGGGGCTGTCGCCGCCGTCGTCACGAAGTGCACCATCGAGATCGAACGGCAGGAAGAGTCAGACGAGTAGCCCGACGGGCAGTGTCAGGCTCCGGGCTCTTTCCTCGTCGACAGTCCCAGCGGCATGTAGGCCGGGCAGGTACTGACGGCACTTGTCGCCAGAAAGACGGCGCCCACAACGAGAAGGGCGATGCCCACGGTTCCACTGATCGTGCCGGTGAAGTAGAGGGCCGCGATACCTACCGCGATGACGGCCCGCACGCCCCGGTCTACGTTGCCCATGTTCGGCTTCATGATTCTCTCCTGTATAGATCTGACTTGATCAACGTCCGATGATCCGGTCGACCAAAAACACGATCCCGAAGACGCCGCTCAGGCAGAGTAGGCAGGCGACTGCCAGCTTCGTGTACTTGGATGTCATGTGCACCGGACCGAGATTCCGGAAGTATTCCGGCTGTCACCAGAAGATACGGGACGAAGGCGATGACGAAGAGGGGAAACATCAGCGTACGTGCGTGGGGCGGTATCCTCGGCTGCTTCCTGCTGCTCGCGGCCGCGAGCGCCTGTGCAACCGGTGACCCGCCCGGCCCGTCTTCGGAGGGCGAGGCCGGGACCGACGACGGCCAGGTCGACGCCTTCGCGTGGCTCGCTGGAGATCACCACATCCACAGTCAGTTCTCCGTGGGTTGGGACACAGAGACGGATCCGCCGACGCCGCTCATTGCAGGTGATGCGGTCTACCCGATCCCGACCAACGCCGAGATGGCCCGTACCTACGGGTTGAGCTGGATGGTCGCGACCGATCACGGGGGGCCGAACCACAGCCGCGTGAGTCTGGAGATGGCATACCCGGAGCTCCTCGAGTCACGGACGGCAGTCCCCGAAGTCATCCAGTTCTTCGGGATGGAGTTCGACACGCCTGGCGCAGACCACTCCAGTCTGATCGTCCCGCATACACACGACGAGGCGGATCGCGTTCACGAGATCGAATCCACCTTCTCGCGCCGCGAGCCCTGGCCCCTAGACCCGAGTTGGGATACGGAGCCTCGCATGCTCGACGCGCTCCGGACGATGCGCGACTTCCCCGAGCGCCCGGTGGTCATCGCCAACCATCCGTCCCGTTCTGCTCCCGGCCTGGGGGAGTACGGCCGCTACGATCCGGCGGAGTTCCGCGACTGGAACGACACCGCGCCGGAGGTAGCTGTGGGCATGGCTGGTGCGCCCGGACACCAGGCCACATCGATGGTACGTCCGAACGGACCGCGCGGAGCG
>JBDGVS010000127.1:0-7097 GCA_039585535.1 Gemmatimonadota bacterium
GAGGACCACGTTTTTCTCCCCGCGGAAGTCGGAGAGGGTCACGTTCGGACCCGCGAGAGACGCCAGGGTGAAGTCGGGCGCCATCTGACCAGTCTGGACACGCTCCAGGTCGATGGACGGGAGGTCATGGCCGTCGGCCGGTCCGAGCGCGAGAGGCTGCGCCATCATCTCTCCTGCGTCTCCAGAAGCGGCTGCCTCCGGATCGCCATCGGCCGCGCAGGCCGCCAGGGCGGCGAGGAGGATCATGGCTCCGAATCTTCGCATCGAGGTCTCCTTCGAGGGCCGGTCTATCTGGCTGGCACATCCCAACACGCGAAGGATGCGCAGCTTTCCCACTCGCCGACAGGGAGCGTGCGCGATGACCTCGGTGCTCTTCCAGCGGCAGGCTTGCCCGAATGCCTGAAATTCCTTGCCTACCATCCCTCGGAGTTCGGTTCCCCTTTGAAGGGACCACTCAGCTCCGAGGTCACCCAGCCGCCGTAGAAGCCTCCCGCCTGCGGCAGCACGCGTTCTCCGTCGATAACGCACTCGAAGCGGGCCGGGTAGAAAGAGAGGTAGCCCTGAATGGGGACGAACTCTGCGAACGGCTCATCATAGGACCAGGCGCCGCGCTCAACGACACCACCGTCCTCGGAATGCACGGTCCAGTAGCTCGCCATACCCTTCCACTCGCACCCGCTCGAGCCGGCCACGGAGAGCAGTTGTTCCATTCGGACGTCGTCACGGGGCAGGTAGTACGTCGGTGGGTGTGCTGTTTCGAGCACGCGTGCCGCACGCCTGGTTTCTGCGATCACCGTTCCGGAGAGGCGCACGATCACGTGCCGATCGACCCAGTCCAGGCGGGGCGGGCGGGGGTAGTCCCAGACCGACTCCTGTCCAGCTCCGGGCTCCGCCGCGAAGGGAGGGCGCTCGGCTCCGGTCCAGCGCCAGCCGCTGCGCCCCCGGCGTGCCCAGCCTGGTAGCGAATCGGTCACGTCAGTGCCGGACCGTTCACCGGCGACCAGCTCCGACCTCACCGCCTCGCGCGATGCGATCAGCCACGATGAGTCCGCCATGCTCGCGACCGTTCTCAATGAAGATCTTGTTGGCGTTGTGGCCAGCGGCGATCACCCCGGCGATGTAGAGGCCCGGCACGTTCGTCTCCATCGTGAGTTGGTCATGTGCCGGGATTCCCGTCTCTTCGTCGATCGAGACGCCGAGCCCCTCCAGCTGTCCGTGATCGGACCTCCATCCCGTCATGGCGAGAACGAAGTCGTTCTCCAACTCGGTTTCCGAGCCGTCCTCGTCTGAGCGGAGCAGGACGGATTGCGGAGTCACCCGCGTGACCCGATGACGCCAGTACATCGGGATCTCGCCACGCTCGTGGCGGTTGTTGATGTCCGGTACGACCCACGGCTTTACCCCCCGATCGATCGTCTCGCCGAAGTGCACCATCGAAACACGAACTCCGTTGCGATACATCTCCAGAGCAGATTCCACAGCCGAGTTGCCGGCCCCCACGACGAGCACGTCCTGATCGTAGAACGGGTACGGCTCGTGGTAGTAGTGCTGGACCTTGTCCAACTCTTCGCCCGGTACGCCGAGGTAGTTCGGTGCCTGAAAGCCCCCGGTAGCCACGACGACGGCGGCGGTGGCGTAGACCTCCTCCGTACCGTCTGCGCGACGAGTCTTGATCGTGAAGTCGCCGTCGTCGCCCTCGATGTCCAGGACCTCTTCGTACTGCCGAACATCGATGTCCCAGTGTTCGACGACTCTTCGGTAGTAAGCGAGTGCCTCGCGCCTCGTCGGCTTCGACTCGGGAATCGTAAACGGAACATTGCCGACTTCGAGCATCACGGCGGTGCTGAAGAACGTCATGTAATACGGGTAGCCCACGATGGAACTCGTGATGCACCCCTTGTCGAAGAGTACGCACGAAAGTCCGGCTTTCTTGGCGGCCGCACCGACGGCGATTCCGCACGGACCGGCCCCGATCACAATGACCTCAAATCGATCGCTCATAGAGCGTCGTTACCCCTTCGGCGCCATCAGTTCCGATTCGCACCCGACTTCCCCGTCCGGCGCTCAGGCGACATGATGACGTCATGACTTCAGCAGAATCCGAGGCCCGAAAAGCGCTCAACCGCCTCCGGCGCGCAATGGAGAAGGCGGAGCGTGAGATGGAGACGCTCGAGGGAGCCCTCGCCCGGGCGGAAGGGGACGACTTTCCCGCTGCGACCTACGAGGGCGTAAACGAGGCGATTCGGCGTGTACTCGACTTCACCGATGAGGAGGGCGTGCGCCTTCAGGAGAAGATCTTGCACACCGGCGGCCTCGAGCCGGGGCGCGTGCGACGAGGATGAAGAGACGGACCTTCGTGCGCACGTCGACGGTTGCGGGGATCGGTGTCTTCGGCGCCGGCTGGCATGATGGAATCCACCCCCGGCGTCGAGTGGATCTGGTGCTACGGGGTGGCACCGTCTTCGATGGTAGCGGTGCTGCTGGTCGAGTCATGGATGTGGCGATCGAGGGCGACCGGATCAGTGCGGTGGGTCCCAACCTGCCCGGGGGAGTGTCCGAGATCGACGTGAGCGGGCTTGCGGTCGCGCCGGGCTTCGTCGATGTACACTCGCATGCGGACATGAATCTCCTGGTCGAGAACCGTGCGGAGAGCCGGATTCGGCAGGGAGTCACTCTCGAGGTCGTCGGGCAGGACGGAAGTTCGATCGGGCCCTGGTCCGATGCTCAGTTCGAGGCGACGCGCGATCGGTATCGAGCGCGTGGCATCGACATCGACTTTCGCGATCCGGCAGGCTTCGTCGAACGCATCGGTCGGGAGCGACCGGCGGTGAACGTTGCGACCATGGTCGGTAACGGGGCGCTTCGCGGTCTGGTGGTGGGAAGTGAGGATCGTCCTGCCACAGCAGCCGAGATCGGAGAGATGAAGGAGCTTCTCGCAGATCAGCTGCGCAGAGGGTGCGTCGGACTGTCGTCCGGCCTCGAGTACACGCCGAGTGGCTTTGCGGATGCTGCCGAGTTGGTCGAGTTGGCGAGCGTTCTTCGAGGTACGGGATACCCGTATGCATCTCACATGAGGAACGAAGACGATCGCCTTCTCGGGGCGGTCGAAGAGGCGCTCCATGTGGGAAGAGTGGCGGGCGTCCCCGTGCAGATCTCACACCTCAAGGCACAGGGCCAGCGCAACTACTGGAAGGCAGAGGCGGCTCTCGATCTCATCGAGCGGTCGCGCTCGGACGGCGTCGATGTGCACTTCGATCGCTACCCCTACACCGCGTACGCGACGAGTCTGTCGAACCTCTTCCCCAGCTCGTATCGCTCGGGCGGGAATGCTGCCTTTCTCCAGCGCCTTCGCGCGCCAGATACGGCCGCTCGCCTCGAGAAGGCCTGTCGCGACAAGGTGGCACTTCTCGGTGATTGGGATTCCGTCCAGATCTCGAGCACGAACGACGGGACCGCCTGGGCCAGGGGCAGGCTCGTGGGTGATCTCGCCAGAGAACGTTCGACGGAGCCGTACGCCCTCACGCTCGAACTTCTCGAGGCGAACGGTGGCTCCGTGGGAATGATCGGCCACGGAATGAGTGAGGAGAACACGGCGAAAATCCTGGCCCACCCGCTGGGAATGCTTTGTTCGGACGGTGGCGCCTATGCACCCTACGGACCTCTGTCGACCGGTTCACCGCATCCGAGAGGATACGGCTCCTTTCCGCGACTTCTCGGTCACTATGTTCGCGATGCCGGAGCGCTCACCCTCGAGTCGGCGATTCATAAGGTCACACAGATGCCGGCGCGAAAGCTGCGGATCGCCGATCGGGGCGAGCTACGTCGGGGCGCGTTCGCGGACGTCGTCGTCTTCGACCCTGCCTCGGTGGCTGACCGGGCGACCTTCGATGATCCGCATCAATATCCGACCGGCATCGAGCACGTCGTGGTCAACGGCACGCTCACCATCCGGGACGGTGATCACACGGGCAGCCTGGGTGGTCGTGGCGTCTCGGGGAGCGGCCGGGGCTGAAATCGCGCTACACCCGAAGCCTGCTCGGTCGAGGCCGCTGGGGTAGCCCGCCGATCAGAAGCGGTACGTGTACGACGCCTTGACGGATGCCCCGCGAGACAAGGTGTTGAGGCTCTTGCTTCGGGGGTCGAGCGGGTCGAGCGCGTCGTAGCGCCAGTTGTGTGAGTACACCAGGTACACGTCATTGCCCGGCTTCACGATCCAGCGAAGACGCGCGAACAACCCGACCACTTCAGACTGATTGTCGTACTGGAGCTGACCCGTCGTCGCCACCCAGGGGCTCGGATTCCAGTCGGTGGAAAGCTCATACACGGTGACCGCGAAATCGCCCGTGGGCATCGACACGTCGTTCTGCTGAAAGTTCGCAGAGATCGTCGTGCCCGGAGTCGGACGGAAGCTCATGCGTCCTCCGTACTGGAAGCGATCGCCGTCCCAGAATCCGCCCTGACTCACGTTGCCGAAGAGTGACACGCGCCGCTGACCGGCGGTCCGTCCTCGCAGGCTGTACTCCACGTTCGTGTAGTCGCCAGGCAACACGACGATGCCTTCACTCGGCTCGAACTCGGAGTCGAGATACTCGTAGGTCTGCGTGACCTGGAAATCGAAGCTGTCTCCGCTCTCGAAGTCCACACCGAGCACGTTGAACTGCCACTCGCGCTCCTCGACGCCGCCGACACCGCCAAGAATCCAAGCGTCTTTTCCGCCCAGGTCTTCGTCGAGGCTCACCAGTTCACGGAACTGCACCGAGAAGTCGAGCCGGCGCAGCCAGGAGATGCCGGGCGTTCGAGGAGACCACCCCATCCGTGGCTCGAGCCGGCGGAAGTTGTTGCGTGGGACGAAGCCTACCGCAGGCTTGTAGTCGTTTCCGAACTGGCGGTACGAGACGTGGGCGGTCCAGATGTCGTTGGGGTAGTTCACGCGAAGCCCGTG
Source organism: Gemmatimonadota bacterium (assembly GCA_039585535.1). Classification (GTDB taxonomy): domain Bacteria; phylum Gemmatimonadota; class Gemmatimonadetes; order Longimicrobiales; family Gaopeijiaceae; genus UBA2589. Next base: position 4,943 of record JBDGVS010000127.1, read on the forward strand.
AGACGATAGGTCCGTGGTGGTCAGATTCTCCCAGTCCGCCTCGGAAGGATCGAGGGGGTTCGAGTTCCAGACGTAGTAGCTCTCGACCTCCAGATTCTTGTCGCCGAGGAAGTTTCTCGTCTTGAAGTCGAGGTCGACGCCCGCGGTGTGCTGGTCGATGGGGGCCAAGCCGTCTGGATCCGCAGACGTTCCCCGCAGCGTGTAGATCGCTCCGATCGCAGACTGCTCGAACAGTCGGCGCTTGACCCGTGCAACCGTGAAGCTCTCGCGGGGGATGGTGACCGTGGTGGCAATGTCGTCGGGATCGAGGAAGTCGTCCTGCGCGGTCCCGATCTGATAGAAGCCGAGTTCGAACGCCCCGGCCTGACCGGTAAGGCGCGTACCGTAGTTGATCGGGACCTGACGCCCTCCGAAGATGCCGATGTTCCGCGAGTAGAACGGTGACGGGCTGCTCCGCGGTGCGAAGGAGAAGACGCCGGAGCCCTCGAGAAAGAAGTCTCGCCGCTCGGGAAAGCGAAGCGAGAAGCGGGTCAGATTCACCTGCCGCTGATCACTCTCGACCTCGGCGAAGTCGGTGTTGATGCTGGCCGACGCGCGCAGGCTCGAGGTAATGCTGTAGTTCACATCCAGGCTCACGTTCGTCGGGAACGTCGTCTGGTCGATCGGATCGGACGGGACGTTGTTCCACTTCTGGATCGCGGAAGGGACCGCCTCGAGCCCGAGGCCCTGAGACATCCCCTCGAGGCCGCTCAGGCGTCCGGCGAAGACCGGGTTTCGTAGCCCTTCGGCACGTCTCCATCCGCGCCAGAGGATCTCCTCATTCTTCCGGCGGATCGTCCGCTGGAAGTTGATGCCCCACTCGGTCTGGTTCGGATTGAAGTTCAAAGTCCGAAACGGAATCTGGATCTCGGCGGACCAGCCGTTGGGGAGCATACTCGTCTGCGCCTCCCAGATGCCGTCCCACGCCTTGTTCGTGCCACCACCGCCGAAGCCACCACCACCGCCACCACGGCCGCCGCCACTCCCGGTGATCACGCCGTCGCCCATGAGTCCTGCAGCGTTGATCTCGAAGAAGTACCCGGTTCGACCGTCGAGGAATGTGTCGAGGATCCACATGAAGCGATCGTCGGTGTTCAGCCCTGCGTCGCGCTCTCTCTGAAAGGCGAGTACGAGGTCCGGGTCGTCGTAAATCATGACCCCGATGTAGAGCGCGTCATCGTCGTAGAGCACGCGGATCTCGGTATTCTCCGACGGTCGTGATCCTTCGACCGGCTCCTGCTGAGTGAAGTCGACAATGGGCGTCGCCGACAGCCAGGTCGCTTCGTCGAGCCGACCGTCCAGCGTGATCTCCAACTCGGTCGGGCGGTGAGCGATGAGGCTGACCGGTGGCGCGTCCGGGCCGGCACCGGCGTCGCCCGACTGCTGGGCATGCAGGCCACTTCCGGGCAATGACACGACGGCGAACGCGAATCCGACGGCGGTGAGGGCCGACCGATGCATTAATTGCACTCCGAACTGTGGTGACCGCGCACCTATGGGTCCGACGAAGATTGACACCGCGACGGTCGGTGTTGTTGGGCGCATAGGGCACTCTGCTCGGGGGCGAGTGAGGCTTGGCTGTTTAGATTGTCTGGATGGCAACCTTCCATGACCTCGCCGAACGCCTCCAAGCTCGCTTCGCCGCCACAGGGACGGACCCGTGGGACGCGGCCGCCTTCGAAGAATGGGCGCTCCTCGTCTTCGCTCATCAGTACGAGTCGTGTACGCCCTATCGTGCGCTGTGCGACGCTCGCGGCGTGACTCCCCACACCGTGGCCCGTTGGGAGGACACGCCCCTGGTCCCGGCGACCGGATTCAAGCACTTCGACTTCCTGGGCGACGAGAGCGGTCGGCCGGAGGCAACGTTTCAGACGAGTGGGACCACGCGGGGTCTCGGTGCGAGAGGACGTCACCACGTTCCGAGTCTTTCCCTTTATCGGGCGGCCCTGCTTCCGCCCCTCGAAGCCGCGCTCCTCCCTGAGCCGGGCGAGATGCGCATGGTCTCGCTCATCCCGTCTCCGGAGGAGGCGCCGGACTCTTCCCTCTCGGTGATGGTCGGATTCGCCGCCGAGGCACGGGCTTCGAGGATCGACTGGCTCGTAGATACGAGTGGCCG
>JBDGVS010000128.1:0-7094 GCA_039585535.1 Gemmatimonadota bacterium
TCTCGTAGGCACGATCGGGGGGCTCGGCACTTGGATCGCCCTCATCTTCAAGTCAGCCTTCGCTCTGATCGGGATCGGGGCGTATCTGCAGCTGTTCGCTCCCGAACTCCAGATGGGCCCGGTTGCGGCAGGGCTGGCGGTCCTGCTGGGTGTCATCAACTACTTCGGTACGAAGAAGAGCGGTTCGGTTCAGGGCTTTCTTCTGATCGGTCTCCTCACGCTGCTCGCCTGGTTCTGCGGACTCGGAGCGCTGCGCGTGGAGATCGGTAACTTCGGCGGCATTTTCGATGCGGAGTCCGCCGGCATCATCAGCACGGCCGGTCTGGTCGTCGTCAGTTACATGGGGCTGACCAAGGTGGTCGGGGTCGCAGAAGAGGTGAAAGCGCCCGAGCGCAACCTGCCACTCGGCATACTCCTCGCGTTCGGCACGGTCGTGGCCGTCTTCGCGATCGGTACCTCGGTGATGGTCGGGGTGGTCGGGGTGGACGCTCTGGCCAATGAAGGTGGAGGCCTCACTCCGGTGGCCACCGTCGCGGGCCGACTGGCGGGCCCGGCCGGCTCGATAATCATGACGGTTGCGGCCGTGCTGGCGTTCGCTTCGGCCGCGAACGCGGGAATCCTCAGCGCCTCGCGTTACCCGCTCGCGATGGGCCGCGACCGACTCGTTCCGACCTGGTTCACCCGCATCGGGAAGTGGGGTACACCGACGGTGAGCATCGCGGTCACCGTCCTCCTGGTCGTCCTCTCGGTCACGCTCTTCGATCCGACCAAGATCGCGAAGCTGGCGAGTGCATTTAAGCTCGTCGTCTTCGCCCTGGCGTGTCTCGCCGTGATCGTGATGAGAGAGAGCCTCATCGAGGCTTACGACCCCGGCTACCGGACCCCGTGGTACCCCGCGCTCCATATCACCGGCGTCCTGGCTCCTCTCTGGCTGGTCGTGAAGATGGGGCTGCTCCCCACACTGTTCACGGCTGTGCTCGCCATTCTGGGAGCCACCTGGTACAACTACTACGCTCGTGGGAGACTCGAGCGTACCGGGGCCATCTTCCACATCTTCGAGCGGCTCGGAAGGCGATCCCACGCCGGGCTGGATACGATCCGGCCGGCTGGTCGTCGGAGTGAGGAGCCGCAAGTCTCTTTCACGGAGACGTGCCGCTCCGCACACGTCCTCGATCTCAAGGGACGGGTGGACTTCGAGGCTCTCGCAGCGCAGACATCCGAATTGCTCGCCCGCCACCTCCCGGTGCCTGCGGAACGACTTCGGCTGGGCTTCCTGGACGCGGTACGCGACGGAGCGACGCCGATCGGACACGGCGTCGCCATCCCGCACCTGCTTCTCGACCAGATCCACCGCCCGGCCCTCGTGATCGCGCGCGTAGAGCACGGCGTTCAACTCATCAAGGACCGTGACCTGGCGCGCCACACGCTCGAAGACCCCATCCAGGCGGTCTTCTTCCTCGTCGGCTCGGCCGGAGCCCCTCACCAGCACCTTCACACGCTTTCGCAGATCGCCGGTCGTGTCGACCAACCCGGCTTCAAGACCCAGTGGCTCGGAGCCCAGGACGAGATGGAGCTGCGGCAGGTACTGACACGCGACGAGGAGCGCCTCCTGGTGGTCACCCTGCGGCGAGGAAGCCTCGGGGGTGGACTCGTTGGCACCCGCATCCGCGACCTGAGCCTCCCCGACGAGGCGCTCATCGCCACGATCCGGCGAGCGTCCGACCTGGTCATACCCCAGGCCGACACAGTCTTCCGAGACGGCGATCGGGTCACTGTGGTCGGCGGTTTCGAGGCCATCGCCGGCCTTCGCGAGCGGATCCGCCAGGGGCACTTCCCCTAGGATTCCCCGGCTACCTTCTCCTGGTCACCGAGAATCGCCCCAGCCGACGCACTACCGGCAGTGCCCGGCTCGTTCGATATCTGAGCTCGCGCCACAGATGGTGGGTCCGCTGAAGGGCCTCGCCACACCGACACGGGGTAGCCGTCTACTTCCGTGCCAGCAGGCATGAAGCCTCGCCTCACCTTCTTCCTCTCCACGAGATCGTCGGCGACGAAGATCGTGTCGGGCTCGGCGTACTTCTGCATGTGACCCGCGACGTCGATGACGTTGTCGCTCATCTCTTCCATCGGCGTCGTGGGATCGTACTGCACGGCCCCCGCGTTGACGCCGCAGCGCACCCGAAAGGGCGTCCCCATCATGCGGGTGTTCGCGTTGAAGTCCGGTAACTGGCGGAGCATCGCCTGAGCGGCCTTCACGGCCCGCTCGAGGGAGTCGAAGCAGATCATGGCTCCGTCCGGAGTCCACGCCGACTTGAGGGGACGCTGCTTTGCGATCGCGCTCTCGACCATCGTCTTGAACTCCCGGAAGTCGTTCTCGACGAAGGCTGCGTCCTCACCGAGCTTCATGTTCGTGGACTCCACGACATCGAGCGCCAGGAACGCGACGTCCTCGGTCATCGCGTCGAGCTCGCGCTTCGCCTGGACCATGAGGCGCACCAGCTCCGTGCGACTCTTCTTATCGCCGGGCTTGAGTCGTTCCAGCTTCGCTTCGATCGGAGCGAGGGAGGCCTGTCGCCGAGCTTTCTGCTCGCTCTTCCGGAGCTTCTCCAGTCGGCGCTGCAGGCCGGACTTCGACGTCGACGTCAGGGCGGATAGCCGATCCGATGCAATGTCGAGTCCTCCCGCCACGAGGAATGCCGCCAGCATCACCAGTGCTCGCGCGATGTCGAGCCTGCCCAGTTGGGTGGGTACGACGGAGCGGACGGACGCCATGATGGAGGCATCGAACCCGACGACGCGGTTGACCCATGGATACGAACCGGCTCCCTCGAGAACCGGAAGCAGCGCGATAGCCAGCATCATCGGGAGGACAAGCAGGGCCGTGACAGACCCGAGGCGCAGGAGCAACACGACCGGCTTCAACAGGAGCAAGGACGACCTCACCAAAGGGACGCATGGAAGACCTCGACTCCCAAGTTAGGACAGGCGGAATGCTTCGAGCCAGAAGAGATCGGTGGCACCTCGCGTTCGAAGAAGGGCTCGTTCGTGCGGATCCTCATGCAGGAGATCCTCCACAGCGCGATCCGGTCGTTCGGAACACGTGTCTGTGACCTTTCGGCAATCGGTGCTCCGAACTCGGGCACCGCTGGTAGACGGGCGAAGCGCCGCAGGGGTCGTAAGACTCCTGCGGCGCTCTGTCGCTGGGATCACGTGATCACCTCAATTTCGTTTCGGTCGTAGCCGTAACAGCGGTGACAGGCGCACGCGCAGACGAGGTCCTTCTCTCGCGGGTGAAGGCCCAGGCGAACACTCCCGCTAGACAAATCCAGAAGATGCTGAGGGATCGACCCGCCGTTTCGACGCCCAAGGCGGACCTATCGATGTGGAGAAGCTGTCGAGAATCAGTGGGCAGTGCGACGTTCCCTCTTACGTGCCCCGCCATCGCCGCGCGCAAAAACTTGGCTCACGAACCAAGAGGGCGGTTGGATTCCTGTCCGTTCCCGCCACCACCTCAGGCCTAATGCCGCGATGAAAATCCCACGACGCATCCAGCCGCTGGTCGACGACGGACTCGTGGATGAAGTCATCCGCCCGCTGATGAGCGGTAAGGAGGCCGACGTCTACGCGGTGGTATGTGGCGCGGAGATCCGCTGTGCCAAGGTGTACAAGGAAGCCGAGAAGCGTGGCTTCAAGCATGCGGTGCAATACCAGGAAGGGCGGAAGGTGCGGAACAGCCGCCGTGCGCGAGCGATGGCGAAGAAGTCACGCTTCGGCCGTGACCAGCAGGAGCAGGCGTGGCAGACCACCGAGGTCGATGCGCTCTACAAACTCACGGGTGCAGGGGTGCGCGTACCACAGCCTTACGGCTGCTTCGATGGTGTGCTGCTGATGGAATTGATCACCGACGGCGAAGGCCGCGAGGCTCCACGGCTGAGCGATGTCTCCCTGACCTCTGAGCAGGCACGCACGGACCACGCTGTGATGATGCGCTACGTGACGCGCATGCTTTGCGCAGGACTCGTGCACGGCGACCTGTCCGAATTCAACGTACTGGTCGACGAGCAGGGCCCGGTGATCATCGACCTGCCCCAGGTCATCGACGCCGCGGCGAACAACAACGCCGCACGTTTTTTTGCCCGAGACGTCAACAACATCACGGCCTACTATGGCCTGTATGCGCCTGAGTTGCTGACGACCCGCTATGACGGCGAAATCTGGTCCCTTTTCGAGGCGGGAGATCTACAACCGGAGTCCGAGCTCACTGGTGAATATCAGGAAAGCACCCGACTCGCGGACGTAGATTCGTTGCTGCATGAAATCGAGACTGTGGAAGCCGAAGAACTCGAACGACTCGAACGCCTGCGCGAGGCAGCTCTGGCGGATTAGGGCGCCTCGGGGAGAACGCCTGACGCCCCGCGGCTATGCTGCCCGGCCCGCCCTACGACAACCTCAGCTCTACCCGGCCACCTTCACCACGAACACCGTGCCCCACGTCACGGCGTTTCCAAACCCGTGAAGCAAGGCCGGTACGAGCACGTGGTCGGTTCGGATCCGCACCCAGGCGAAGAGGAGGCCCACCCCGGTGAACACACCGAAGAGGGCGGCCGCTTCAGCGGTGAACCCCGCAATCGCATACGCGTACATTCGGGGTCCATGCAGAGGACCCACCACGAAGAGTGCGGTTGACCCGACCACTGCGAACCGCCGACTCCAGAGCGATTCCATCCCCGTGAGGATGAGGCCCCGGAAGGTCAGCTCCTGTCCGACTCCCATGAACACTCCTGTCACGAACCAAAGGGGTACACGCGACCAGAGCGAGGAGTCGTTGATCACCTGCAACTCCGACCACTCCGTCGAGACAAAGACGCCTATGCTCAACGGGATGCCGATCACCAAATAGGCGATTTGCCTCCGATCGAGTCTGGCGGACACCAACGCCCGTAGTTCGGTGACGAGAACGAATGGGGCAAGCGCTGCCGCGACCAGGCCGATCTCCAGCAAAAGGCGCCCAGGTTGGCTGAAGTACCAGTGATCAGCGGCATGCAGCCACGGGTCCGGAAAGATCAGGTAGCGGACCGGGATCTCGAGAACGAGGCCCCAGACAAGGAGGCTGCGCGCCGTCGCTTTCGATAGCCCGCCTGCCACTGCCATGCTCGAATTGTTCACCAATCGTCTCGCCCATGGTGGTCCCACCTACCTACCGCGATGTCTCTCGATCCACATCGCCCACGGAGGCAGCAACCAAAGAGCCAATGCTCCGGCTGCCACTGCGGTCGCGGACTCGGGCAGGGGCGCCCAGGGCTGTGTGACCCAGATCAGCCCGGTCAGAGCCACCAGGCCGGCCAGTGAAGCCGTCCCGGTGCGGTCTCGAGCGGAGGTGGCATGGTGATATCCCAACAGCCCGACCGCCAGAAGGCCGGCTTCCACGAGGATCGTGCCGGGGATCGAGTCCCAGAGTCCCAATCCAACCAGATACCCTCCGGGCCACAGAGGCAGGTCCGGCCGGTGGGTCACAAAGTCCAGCACCCAATGGCTCAAGACCAACCCGCCGAGCACCGCACCCGCACGACCCGACTTGAGTAGATGTCGCCCAAGGAGTCCGACGAGCAACGACCATCCGACGACCATCAGGAGACTGTGGCTCCATGGGTAGGCGTCGAACGCGAGATTCGTAAAGGCGGTATCGCCTGGATTCACGCGCACCGTCTCGACGCCCAGCAGCAGTAGGATCGGCCACGCGAGATCCAGGGCAAAGGCAGCCGCCACGGTCGCACCCAGGGGGACGTCGGGAGCGACTCTCTTCGCGCCGAGGGCGACCGCCAGGTGTCCTACGAACATTCCCACCCCCCATTCTGGTGCGACCGAGTCTCTCGCGATTCTACCGCGCGGGCCCCGTGCTGATCGCACGCATCGGGCGCACCTCGGACAGTAACCCCTGCTGCGACTCGGGAAAGAGGGAGTGGAGGGCCGCTAGCTCCCTTCGCTGGGCTCGTCGAAGCAGAACCAACCGAGGTACAGCCAGCTGCCGGTGTCGCGGGTCAGCGTGTCCGTACACCGACTCGTAGTCGTCTCACGCTTGCCCTGCGCGTCTTCGGTGGAGACCGAGGCGTAGTAATGCACGAGCGCGACGTCCTCTCGGATCACGATGCCGACAGGAGCGAGGCTGTGCAGCAATCCAGTCGAACTCTCTTCGGCGTGATCAGTCCACCGTCCGGTGGTCGCTCGATCACGTGGAACAGGTGCCGTGCTTCCCCACCCCAGCATCTCCGGGTGTGTGAGCCTGGTCACCCACGTTGGATCGTTTTCCGCCCATGTCTCATCAACGACCGCGAGCACTGCCTGCTGGTCCGCCGTCCATGTCTGAGCCACGACCGGGGAGGCGAGTATGAACAAAGCCGTGACCATCAGTGCAGCCCGCGTGTGAGTCGTCATGGCTAGCATCCTCGGAGGGTGGGTCTACTGAAGTGAGACAACATCCGACCAGCCACACCCGCAAGCAAGGCGCGCTCGGTAGGTGTCAATAGCAACTGCTTGGCGAGGCAGAGTCGGGGCCGGATCTGGTAGCCGCTCGAGAACGAGCCTCTATCTTCCGTCTGCCATCATGGAACCCAGGACAAGGCTTGGTCATGCGAGGCCCGTCGCCAGCAACCCGACATCCCATACAGGGGGCCGAGAGAGTCGGGTTCCTTAAGCACTTCATCACCAGACCCACGATCGAGGTTGGCGACTACTCCTATTACGATGATCCCAAGGGAATGGAGCAATTTGAGAAGAACGTGCTCTATCACTTCGATTTCATCGGAGACCGGCTCGTGATCGGCCGGTTCTGTTCGATTGCAGCCGAGACCCGCTTCATCATGAACGGGGGAAATCATGCGACTGATTGGTTTACGACCTTCCCGTTTCCAGTGTTCGGACACGGATGGGACGAGGCGACTCCCGTCTCTTGGCCCAACCGTGGAGACACCGTGGTCGGACATGACGTATGGATCGGCTACGGAGCGACCATCATGCCCGGCGTTCAGATCGGAAACGGAGCGATCGTGGCGAGCATGTCAGTCGTCACACGAGACGTACGTCCCTTCGCGATCGTC
>JBDGVS010000129.1:0-7083 GCA_039585535.1 Gemmatimonadota bacterium
TTGATCGAAGCTCACCGGCCGGTGAGGCACGTCACCATCGCTGGGATGAGGGACATGGTCGACTTCGAACGGTTCGACGCCATCATCATTGGCACAGGTACCACGCTCCGTGATGCCGTCATCTCGCACCCCACGCGGTCCGAGTCTCTGAACAGCCTCTTCATGACACTCGGTTGATCTCGGATGAACGCTGAGAAGGGGTTGAGCGGGGGCACGGACACGCCGGGAGCGAGCGGCCTGAAACGCGCCGCTCCGGTTCTTGAGAACGTCACGGAGGCGGCCACCGCGTGCATGCTCACGATGGTGCAGGGCAACATCCTGGCCTTCGGTCTCGGTCACTGGATCGTCGCGTCACAGACAGGGATCGCGGCCGGTGTGGTCGCCACGGTCGCTCTATGGTTGAGTGGAGGGCGCGGACGATGGGCAGTGGCGGGGATCCTCGGGCTCGCGACTGCCGGGGTCGACTACCTCGTACATCCGTCGGGCTTCGGTCCGGCGATCGCCGAGCCGATCGTTACAGGTCTGGCCGCCGGGGCGCTTTCTCTCATCGCGGCAACGGTCCGAGAGCGATGGGTCCGGAGGCGGGCGAAGGTCTGAGCCACTGACAGGCCCCGGGTGCACCTCTGGCGCGTCGGGGGAGTGAGATGCAGTCTCCTGCGAGCGCAACCAAGCCTCTCGGAGAAACCCATGAAGAAGATGGTCCTGGCGGTCGCCGCTCTGCTCCTCTCTGCGACCGCGGCCGAGGCCCAGCAGCAGCGAGATCCCAACTCGATGGGCGGTGGGGACTGCGGCCAAAACGCCTACAACTGTGCCGACACGCCGAATCCGCTGCCTGCGGCGAGTACCGTCTGGATCGAGGAGATGACGTGGATGGACGTTCGCGACGCGCTCGCGGCCGGAAAGACCACCGCTCTGATCGCGACGGGCGGCGTGGAGCCGAACGGACCCTGGCTCGCCACCGGGAAGCACAACTTCGTGCTGCGCGCCAACTGCGACGCGATCGCGCGCGAGCTCGGCGACGCGCTGTGTGCCCCGATCATCAAGCTCGTGCCCGAGGGGAACATCGATCCGCCGAGCAGTCACATGACCAGCCCCGGCACAATCTCGATGCAGCAGGAGACCTTCGAGGCGATGCTCACCGACGTCGTCCACAGTCTCAAGATGCACGGTTTCCGCACGATCGTTCTCTTCGGAGACAGCGGCGGCAATCAGTCGGGGATGCGAAACGTCGCCGAGAAGCTCAACGCCATGTGGGACGGCACGATCGTCGCACACATCCCTGAGTACTACGACTACGGGACTGTCACCGAGTACATGGCGTTTCGAGGGTACGAAGGCACGGAGAGCGATGGCCTGCACGACGACCCGGTCATCACGATGAACATGTTCGCCGACGATCCGTACTCGGTCCGCTGGGCTGAGCGGGTGGCGACGGGCAATACGATGATCAACGGAGTCGACATCAGCGACCGCGTGAAGAGTCTTGAGATCGCGCGTGAGATCGTCGACTTCCGTGCGAGAGAGACGTCGGGTTACATCCGCAGCACGGTGGCGGCGGGCGGGACGATGCCGCAGCCGCCGCGGGAGGCCCGTTCCGGACCGGCTCCCGGCTTCCAGCGCCCGGCACCGGACCCACGGAACATGGGTGGTGGTCAGTGTGCGGATAACGTCTACAACTGCGCCGACCCGCCGAATCCGCTGCCCCCGGTCGAGACGCTGTGGATCGAAGAGATGACTTGGATGGATGTCCGCGACGCGCTCGCGCAGGGCAAGACGACCGCGATCATTTCGACGGGCGGTGTGGAGCCGAACGGTCCGTGGCTGGTGACGGGCAAGCACAACTACGTCCTGCGGGCGAACTGCCCGAAGATCGCGACGCATCTCGGCAACGCGCTCTGTGCGCCGGTGCTCGAGCTCGTCCCGGAGGGCAGCATCGAGCCACCTACGGGCCACATGACGAGCCCGGGAACGATCTCGCTGAGGCAGGAGACGTTCGAGGCTGTCCTTACGGACATGGCTGAGAGCCTGAAGCAGCATGGCTTCGACAACATCGTCTTCATCGGCGATAGTGGCGGCAACCAGCGTGGGATGGAAAGCGTCGCGACTGCGCTGACCCAGAAGTGGAATGGGGACGCGGCAGCGCACTTCATCGGGGAGTACTACCGCGCCCCCGAGGGATCCCGAAACGTGCTTCGTGAACTCGGGGTCACCCACGATGACATGCCGAGTGACAATCTCCACGACGACCCGGGCATCACGCTCAACATGATGCTCGACGACATCAATTCGGTGCGTTGGTCGGAGCGGTCGAGGACCGGATCGAAGGACGGTAGGTCGGATCTTGTCACTCGACCTGGACGTCGTCCGGGGGCGCTTTCCGGCGCTCTCGGACGACGTTGTCTTTTTCGACAACGGGGGAGGATCCCAGATCCTCCAGCCCGTCCTCGACAGGATCAACTCCTTCCTGATCGAGTCGAACGTCCAGCTTGGCGCATCGTACGCGATGTCTCAGAAGGCCGGTGCGCGCCTCGTCGAGGCTCACGAGGGCGTGGCGACCCTCGTGAACGCGTCGCATGCCGACGAAGTCGTTATGGGTCCGTCGACAACGGCGTTGTTGCGGACGCTCGCCGAGAGTCTCGCACGGGTGATCGCTCCGGGGGATGAGGTCATCGTGACGAACGGTGATCACGAAGCCAACATCGGTCCGTGGCTCGCTCTCGAGCGGGCTGGGGCGCGGGTGCGTTTCTGGAATGTGGATCCGATTTCGGGAGAGCTGGACCTCGACGACCTGCGGCCCATGCTGGGCTCTCAAACGCGACTCGTCGCAGTGACCCACACGTCGAACATCCTCGGGTCCATCAATCCGATTCGTGCGATCGCAGATCTCGTTCACGAACACGGAGCCTGGCTGTGCGTGGACGGCGTCGGCTTCGCTCCGCACCGTGCTGTCGACGTCCGGGCGTTCGATGTCGACTTCTACGCATTCTCTTTCTACAAGACGTTCGGTCCGCACCACGCGGTTCTCTACGGGCGGGCGGATCTCCTGCGATCCCTTCCCGGCCTCGGCTTCTTCTTCATCGATGAGTCGGACGTGCCGTACAAGTTCCAGCCGGGGAACGTGAACTACGAGTTGAGCTATGGCGTGCTCGGTATCCTCGACTACGTGGACGAAGTTGCGGCGGGCCTGGGACACGTTCCACCCGCTGACCTCTCCGGAGGCGCTCGAGACCGCGAGGCCGTTGATGCTGCGTTCGGGGCCTTCGCGCAGCACGAGGCTGTGCTGGGTGGAAGGCTCCTCGACTTCCTGGCTTCCAAACCGGGCGTTCGGGTCGTCGGTGCGACCTCGAGCGACGCTGCCGTGCGTGTGCCGATCATCTCGTTCGTGGTGGACGGAACGCCCAGTTCGAAGATCGTCGAGGCCGTCGATCCACACGGGATCGGCATCCGTTTCGGTCACTTCTACTCGGCTCGACTGATCGATGCTCTCGGACACTCCGATCGCGACGGAGTTGTGCGCGTGAGTATGGTCCACTACAACACCGTCGATGAGGTCGATCGCCTGGTGCGAGTCCTCGATCCACTGCTCTGATCCGACCCGCTGCTCCGGAGTGACGCTTGGCCCTTTATCCCTTCCTGTTGGAACCGATCTACAAAGAGAAGGTCTGGGGTGGGCGGGCGCTCGAAGGGTTGGGCCGGACGCTTCCCGGCGGCGCTGATACGAAAGTCGGAGAGTCGTGGGAGCTCGCGGATCTCGACGCTACGAGCCCATCGGGTGGTGGAGGGGAAGGGGCTCATTCGCGCATCCGCAACGGGCCGCTACGAGATAGAGTTCTCCGTGAAGTCGTGAAGGATTTCGGTGGCCGCGTGACAGGGAAGCTCCGGCTTTCCCCCGAATGGAGCTTTCCGCTCCTGCTCAAGTATCTGGACGCTCGTGAGAATCTCTCCGTGCAGGTACATCCCTCCGATGCGTATGCCGGGGCCCACCCCGAGGCCCACCTCAAATCCGAGGCCTGGTACATCGTCGACGCCGAGCCCGGGGCGCTCATCTACAAGGGAGTTCGAGAAGGAACGACTCCGGAGGCGTTTGCCGAGGCAATCCGCGCGGGCACGGTCGAGGACTTCCTCATCGCGGTGCCGGCGGTGCCCGGGGAGTGTCACTACCTCCCGAGTGGGACGTGTCACGCGCTCGGGGCAGGAATCCTGGTCGCGGAGATTCAAACCGCGTCGGACACGACGTTTCGCGTTTTCGATTGGGGTCGGACGGACCGGGAACTTCACATCGAGGAGGCCCTCGCCTGTATTGACTTCGGACCCGCAGACGCGTCCGCCTTCGAGCCGGGAACCGAGTCTGAAGAGGACGGCGCAACGATGCGCCATCTCGTGTCGTGCGAGCACTTCGACATCCGACATTGGGCGCTGTCGGCCGCAGCTGCACGCACGTTTGGTGATGCCGGGGTCGAGGCGCTCATGATCCTCGCCGGCAGAGGCGTCCTGCGGTGGGGTGAGGCCGGCCACGAGCTTGCTGTTTCCGCAGGCGATACGTTGCTCTTGCCGGCAGGAATGTCCGGCACCGAAGTCGCGCCGAACGATGATATGGAATTGCTCGAGATCACCTTTCCGGACCCACCGGAGGCGTCACCATGACGAAACCGTCCGTTCCACCGGTCGAGCCCACCGACGATGAACTCGACCGGTACATTCTGACCCGCTATGCACTGCTCGGCATCGACATCTCTGTGCTTCCCGAGTCCGACGACGAGGCGCCGATGGATCTCGAGCGACTCCTGGCGAACGGCCGCTCGATTCTCCGTCAGGATGTGGTAGCGGCAGACTTCGAGATCGACCCGCAGTTTCATCTGCCCGTGCCTCATCCCGCGCCGTTCACCGCGTGGACCGGAGACGACCGATGAGCACGCGTGGAGTTTCGGAGCGGGACGAACCTCAGGACGGCATGGTCTCGAGGCGCTGGTTCCTCGATCGGATGGCGTGGGTATCGAGCGTGGCGGCCGCGGGGGCGGTGCTGCCCTCGGAGGTCGGAGCCCTGGGCGCGGGGCGCGGCGACGCTGCTCGTCTGACGACCGACGTCTCGAACCTGCCCGTCCGGGCCGGCGTGCAGCAGGAGCCGACCGAGATGACGCTCGCCGAAACGATCGCGCTCGTGCGCCGGGGAGCGGTCCGGCCGGAGGAGATGGTAGAGGCTTATTCCGACCGAATCGGCCGTTTCGACGGCGTCCTGAAGGCGTTCGCCGCAAAGCCGGATCGAGCGGCCCTTCTCGCCGAGGCCGGGCAGACGCCTGCGGGCGGCGTGGATGCACCGTTGCGGGGTGCCTGCCTCACACCGAAGGACAACTTCTACACCGCGGACCTTCTGACGGAAGGAGGCTCTCGCGTCTACGAGGGCTTCCAGCCCGACTACGACGCCACGGTGGTCGCGACGATGCGTGCCGCCGGCGGGCTCGTTGTCGGTAAGGCGCAAATGGGCAACCTCGCTGGTGGGCGAGCGCAGGTGTACGGCACCACCACGCCCACGACCCGAAACGCCTGGGCTCCGGAGGATGAACGGTACAGCCCCGGAGGCTCGTCGTCGGGCACAGCGACCGCAGTGGCCGCCCGGCTCGCTGTGGCGGGACTCGGGACCCAGACCGGAGGGTCTGTCATCGGTCCCGGAAACCTCCAGGGCCTCACCTGCATCAAGCCGACGTTTGGGCGGGTGTCTCTGCACGGGGTGATTCCACTCAGCTACACCCGCGACCACGTCGGACCGATGGCGCGCAACGCCCTCGATGCGGCCATTCTCTTGCAGGCCATCGCCCACCCCGATCCGAACGACCCGCGCACGCTGGGCTTACCTGCCGCGCCGAACTTCGTATATGCGGCCACGCCATTCCCAGGGGGTGCGCCTGCGGTTCGCTGGCCGACCCGCATCGGGCTCTGGCCCGGATACTTCGAGGACGGCAACGAGCAGGTGAATGCTCTGCGGAGGGCGTTCGTGGAGCAGTTGGAGCGGACCGGCAACGTGCGAATCGTGCCCGACGTGCGACTGCCGGACCAGTGGGAAGAACTGACCGGGGCGCCCCTTGGAGGCTCACACGGCGATCCGACCGCCTTCTTCATCGAGGCGCTGCGGAAGGACGTACGCGATTTCGGAGACCGGCTGCCCCGCTTCCTGAACGGGATGCTTCAGAGCGCGGATACCTATGTGAAGGTCCAGCAGGCCCGCATGATGCTGCTCCATCGGATGGAGACACAGCTGTTCACGCAGTGTGACGTGGTACTCACGGAAGGGACGGGCCCATTCGACGGGACCGGACTGCCGGTGCTCGGCATGCCCATCGGAATGGATGTGGACGAGGAGACGGGACTCGACGTCCCGCGCGGCGCGACGGTCGCGGCGCGGCCGTTCGGAGAGGAGCGTCTTCTGGCGGTGGCCGCGGCATGGCAGGCCGTCACCGATCACCATCTGCGGAGGCCGCCGGACCCGAACGTCTGAACCGTCCCCTCGAAGACGTCGATCGCCGTTAGATTCGCGGCCATGATTTCCGTATCAAATCTGGCCAAGTCGTTCGGTGACCGCGTTCTGTTCGAGGGCGCGTCGTTTCAGTTGAACCCTGGCGAGCGCTATGGGCTCGTCGGAGCGAATGGCTCGGGCAAGACGACGCTCTTGAATGTCCTCACGGGAGCGATGGAGGCGACCGAGGGCGACGTGGCCGTTCCGAAGTCCGTCCGCCTCGGTGTCCTTCAACAGGACCACTTCGCCTACGAGAAGCAGGAGATCCTCGGTGTGGCCCTGATGGGCAATCCCGAGCTATGGGACGCGATGGAGGAGAAGGAGGCGTTGCTCGCGCGGGGTGAGGACGACTTCGACGTCGAGCGATTCTCCCAACTGGAGGAGACGGTCCAGCGCCTCGATGGCTACACGGCCGAGGCTCGTGCCGCGACGATCCTCGAGGGACTCGGATTGCCAGCGGAGGTCCACCGCAATCCGCTCTCCACATTGTCGGGTGGCTTCAAGTTGCGCGTGCTTCTTGCGCAGGTGCTGGCTGCGGCTCCGGACGTCCTGTTACTCGATGAGCCGACGAACCA
>JBDGVS010000130.1:0-6988 GCA_039585535.1 Gemmatimonadota bacterium
TCTACAACGAGGTCGGAACCGTGGAGCAGCTGCTCCGGAAGGTGCGGGAGGTTCCTCTGTGGATCGAGGTGATCGCCGTAGACGATGGTTTTACCGACGGGACGCGCGATCTCCTGCACCAGCTAGAAGGCACCCGGAGCGACCGCCTGGTGATGCACGAGCAGAATCAGGGGAAAGGGGCCGCGCTGCGTACGGGATTCGCGCACGCTACGGGGGACGTGGTCGTGGTCCAGGACGCGGACATGGAGTACAACCCGCGTGAGTTCCCGATGCTTCTCCAGCCGATTCTCTCGGGTCGGGCAGACGCCGTCTACGGCTCGCGTTTCCTGGGGGGACCGCACCGGGTGCTCTTCTTCTGGCATTCTATCGGCAACCGGTTTCTCACCCTCCTGTCCAACATGTTCACGGACCTGAATCTCACGGACATGGAGACGTGCTACAAAATGGTCCGAACCGAACTGCTCCATACGCTGCCCCTCTCGGCGAATCGATTTGGGATCGAGCCGGAGCTCACAGCCCGTCTGGCGCAGGCGCAGGCGCGGATCTTCGAACTGCCGATCAGCTATGACGGCCGATCGTATGCGGAGGGCAAGAAGATCGGTTGGAAGGACGGGGTGTCGGCGCTCTGGTGCATCGTTCGATACAACGTATTAGGCCCGAAGGCGAAGCCATGGAGGCCACCGGAGGTCCCGCTCTGGGACACACCCGAACGTCTCTCTTCGATCTCGGTGGCGCGGGACTCGGAATGACCCGACTCGGCTCGCCTCTGAGCGATCCGAGGAGCGCCTACCTGCTCGTCGGGATTCTGGCCGCACTCGTCTATTTGAACTCACTGGGTAACCAGTTTGCCTACGACGACGTGCACATCATCGTGCAGAATGAGGACATCCAGGCGCTCGAAACCCTTCCCGGCGCTCTGGTTACACCGTACTGGCCTACGGCATACGGGCGAGAGCTCGGACTCTGGCGCCCTGTCACTACGGCGTTGTTCGGCGTCCAGTACGTCCTGGGTGGTGGCTCGCCGCTCATTTTTCACGTCGTAAACCTGCTCGTGCATGTCGGCGTGACGCTGCTCGCGCTCATGCTCTTTCTGGAATTGATTTCCCTTCCCGCAGCGTTCGCAGGGGCTGCGGTTTTTGCCGTGCACCCGGTGCATGTGGAGGCCGTTGCCAACATCGTCGGCCTGTCCGAGATCGTCTCGACCTGTGCGCTACTCGCCGCCTGCATCGTGCATCTGCGCTCGGGCGAGCGGTCAGGATGGAGGGAGGCGCTCACGGTGGGCGCTCTCTATGCGGTCGGGTTCGGAGCCAAGGAGAGTGGGGTCACGCTACCGGGCCTGATCTTTCTCCTCGATGCGGTGCGTGCCCGCCTCGGCTTCCGTGACCTGCCCGACTATCTGAGGCGCCGGTGGCCCGTATATGCGGTGATGCTTGGCGTCGCTTCGGCGCTCCTCGCCGCTCGAATGGTGATTCTCGGGAGTGTCGCTCATCCGTTCGCGCCGTTGGGCGCGGACATTCTGAACGAGGTGTCCAGAATCTGGACGCTGGGAGAGATCTGGCTTCACTACATCCGCCTCTGGGTGTTCCCGCTCGATCTGTCGTCCGATTACTCGCCCAACGTCTTGCGGGTCTGGACGTCATGGGGAGTGACGAACACGGTCGGGGCGGCGATGGCGATGCTCATCCTCCTGGTAGCTCTTCTCGCGTGGAGACGACCACATCTGGGGCCCGGCTCTGACAGTAGCAAGGCGGCGTCGTTTGGCGTGGTGTGGTTCATGATCGCGATTTCACCCACGTCGAATACCGTCTTTCTCTCCGGTGTGCTACTCGCAGAGCGGACGCTGTACCTCCCGTCGGTCGGCCTCGCGGCCGCGACCGGATGGCTGATCGTACGAATGGCGCAACAGCGACGAAGGGTGGCGTGGGGCGCGCTCGTGGTCATGATCGTGGGTAGCAGTGTGCGCACGTGGACGAGGAACCCCGCGTGGTACGACACCGACACCGTATTCACGGTGATGATGACCGAGTCTCCCCAGGCCGGTCGTTCGCAGTGGGCCCTTGGAGATCAGTTCATGCGCTCCGGGCAGACGTCCCTGGCTCTTCAGTCGTACCGTGCAGCCATTACGCTGCTCGACACCTCCTATCAGCTGATCACGGAAATCGCCCGAAGCATGATCAGTAAGGAGTATTACCAGGGAGCAGAGCGATTGCTCGCGTTCGCCATGGTGGACGAGCCGGAGTATTCCACTGCCTACCGCCTGATGGCTGCGAGTCGTGCGGAGCAGGGTGACGCAGCCGGCACCGAGAGGTGGGCCCGGGAGGCGATCCAGATACAGGGGAACACGCGGGATGTGGCGAGGCATCACCTTCTGGCGTGGTCGCTCGCCGCTCAGGGGCGCTGGGGCGAGGCGACGGAAGAACGGGCGATCGGGGACGGACTCGCGAGGCCTCTCTTCTGGCAGGGCTTCATGTACGATGCGTACAGGCACTGGAACGATGGTGACACGATCGCGGCCTATGCGTCTATCGACACCGCCTGGACATCCGTGAATAGCAGGGCTGGGCGTGAGGCGATCGATTCGGTCAGAGTGACCGAATTCGGACTGGAAACGCTGCGTTTACCGGTCGCCGCGGTGGATTCGGTGCGTGCCGGGCGATGACGGTGAGTGTTGCAAGGTGCCTGAAAGTTGCGAAATCCCATGCCAACTACCGGCTCATGTAACCTTGCTCGGGCTGTGTGGCATGTCCTAAGTACATGATCTGTAGGTACTTAGGTGTTTCGGCCACAACGTGGTACTCAGATTGCTTTACTCACTGCACGAGCATCACCGTGTTTCACTCACACCTGGAGTACCAAGATGCAGGACAACAAGAAGGGTTTTACCCTCATTGAGCTCCTCATCGTGGTCGTGATCATCGGAATCCTGGCAGCTATCGCCATTCCGAAGTTCAGCGCGACCCGTGAGAAGGCCTACTTCGCGGCCATGAAGTCCGATCTCAAGAACCTCGCTTCGCAGCAGGAGATCTACTACTCGGACTCCTACTCGTACACCTCGGTCGCAGCTGACCTCGCGTTCACGAACTCCGACGGCGTGATCGTTGCCATGTCGGACGTTTCAGCCTCGGGTTGGGCCGCGTCAGCGACGCATGCCGCCCTTGGTGCCGCTCAGGGCTGCGCCATTTTCTACGGTACGTCGACGGCGCCGAGCGCCCCGACCTCCCCGACTCAGCCGGGTGAGGTTGCCTGCACCAACTGACCCTCGGGTCATTGTGCAGGGTCCCGCATCATGATGCGGGTGTGACATGAAGCGCGAGGGTGGTCCGGGCTCGTCTCGGGCCACCCTTCGCGTTGTCTGTAACCAGGGCCGAGGAGGAAGGTATGAGCCAGCGAACAAGAGGCTTCACCCTGATCGAGCTCCTGATTGTGGTGGTCATCATCGGGATTCTCGCAGCGATCGCCATTCCCAAGTTCACTAGCACGCGCGACAAGGCGTTCCTGTCGGCTGCGAAGGCGGATCTCCGCAACCTCGCGAGCCTCCAGGAGGTGTACTACAACGACAACTACACCTTCTCGACGGACCTCGCCGCCGTCGGATTCACGGGCACGGAGGGCATCTCGGTTGTGGTCGGCGAGGCGAGCAACCTCGGATGGTCCGCAAGCGCGACCCACGCCGGGCTACCGGGCGAGTCGTGCGCGATGTACCACGGCAACGCAACACAGGTCGCTCCGGCTGTTGTCGAGAGCGCGGTGGGCTGCAGCCGCTGAGCGAGATCGATGCGTTGCGGGGATTGGCAGCCGAGCTCCGCGAAATCGCAGCCGCCGGAGAATTCACGTCCGTCGAGTGGTCTGAGGTGCGTGCCGCTTCGGTCGACGAGTGCGATTCTGCGATTGCGGAGGTCCGGGAGGGAGCGACGCTCCTGGCGGAGCGAGCGACTGCCGACCGTCGTCTGCTGGCCGAGAACATCGAGTCGCTCGAGCGTACGAACAGAGAGCTTCGGCGCGCTCGTGATCAGGTAATTCGATCCGCTCGGCTCGCCTCGGCGGGAACCCTTGCCGCAGGCATCGCGCATGAGGTGGGCAACCCGCTCGGAGCGATTCTCGGGTTCGTCGATGTCGCACGTGCGCGTACACAGCGGGCCGGCGGTGATACGGAGATTCTCGATGCGATCCGGGACGAAGCCGTCCGCATCGACCGAATCGTACGTGGGCTCCTCGACTACGCGCGCCCTTCGGCGGACACGACCGAGACTATGAGTGCCCGAGAGGTTACGGGACGCGTTCGCGATCTGCTCGAACAGCAGGGGAGGCTCGTTGGCGTGACGTGCGAGTGGGCGATCGAGAGGGGAGGAGAGCAGCGTATCGAGGCGCCGCACCGACTTGAGCAGGTTCTCGTGAACCTGCTGCTCAACGCCTTGCACGCGATTGGGGATCATTCGGATCCCAGGATAGCAGTTCGCGTCCGGATCGAAGAAGGGTCTGCACGCTATCTGCCCGCACGTCGGGAGGGTGATCCTCCGGAGCTGAACTATTTGCATCGGAGGCGCGAGTCCCTCGATGAGCGGGGGCCGGCATCGGTGGCGACCTCGGAAGAGGCGCTGGTGATCGAGATCTCGGACAACGGCCCCGGGATTCCTGATGAGGTCGTTGAGCGGCTCTTCGATCCGTTCTTCACGACCAAGGAACCGGGAGAGGGTACCGGCCTGGGACTGTCGATCTGCGCTCGACTCACGGAGAGCATGGGCGGAAGGATCGAAGTAGGCGCGGGTCCCGAGGGCGGTGCATCATTCCTCATACACCTCCCCATGACGTACGATGTTTCGGACGCACCGGAGGCAGGCACAATGGAGAACCCGTGAAGATTCTGATCATCGACGACGACGCCGGCCTCAGAAAATCACTGACGCTCATCTTGAGCGACGCGGGCTATGAGGTGGTGCAGGCGGAGGACGGTGAGCGAGGACTCGCTACGGCGAAGGAGCAGAGTCCCGAGATCATCCTTTGCGATGTACGTATGCCCAGACTCGGCGGACTCGAGTTCATCGAAGCATACAGGGCCCAGGGCGGAGAGGCGCTCATCCTCGTGATGACCGCATATGGCGGACTGGACCTCGCGATGGAGGCCATGAAGAAGGGGGCCTACGACTATATCCCCAAGCCGTTCGGAGCGGACGACGTCCTCCTCATCGTCCGGAAGGCAGAAGAGCGCGAGCAGCTTCGCCACGAGGTGGGGCGGCTCCGGCGAGAAGTCCGAGCCGACGCCCGTTTTGGCGAAATCGTGGTCGGGTCTCCTGCCATGCGCCAGGCGATCGAGATCGTTCAAAAGGTCGCTCCCTACGACTCGTCGGTACTCATAACCGGGGCGAGCGGGACCGGTAAGGAGTTGGTGGCGCGTATGCTACACCGAGAGTCGAGTCGCTCAGAGGAAGCGTTCGTGCCGGTAAACTGCGGCGGCGTTCCGGAACAGCTTCTCGAGTCGGAGTTCTTCGGATTCGTGAAGGGGGCCTTCACCGGCGCTGATCGTGAGAAGGTCGGGCTCTTCGAGGCAGCTGACGGCGGTACCCTGTTCCTCGACGAGGTCGGTGAGCTGCCGGGATCGTTGCAGGTGAAGCTGCTTCGGGCCCTCCAGGAGGGGGAGGTGCGTCGCATCGGTGCGACGACTACGACCCAGGTGGATGTTCGTGTGATTTCAGCGACCAACCGGGATCTCGAAGAGGGTGTTGAGAACGGCGACTTCAGAAAAGACCTCTACTACCGACTGGCGGTCGTGCCCATTCATCTCCCATCGCTGCGTGCGCGCAGCGAGGAGATCCCGCAACTCGCCGGGCACCTGCTGGAGCGTCACTCCGCCCGGCTCGGCGTATCCGTGGAGGGGATCTCTCCGGACGCGATGGAGGTGCTGCTCCAGTACCCCTGGCCGGGCAACATCCGTGAACTCGAGAACGTGCTCGAGCGTGCGCTGGTCCTCACGGATGATGAGGTCATCACGATGGACGACTTGCCGGAGGCCGTTCGGAGACCGGCACCGGATGGTGCGGGAGTCGGCGTGGATGCCGACGACCTGTCCGTGAAGAAGCACGGTTCGCGCCTGGAGCGACACCTTATCCAACTCGCTCTCGATCGCACGGGTGGCAACAAGACGCAGGCGGCAGAGCTGCTGGAACTCTCGCCTCGTGCTCTTCGCTACAAGATCCAGGAGTACGGCATCGGGTAGGCCGATCGGCGTATGGGTTTGCTCCGACGAGGAGCACATCCTTCGCCATGAAAACAGGCACGACGCTCGTCGAATTGGCTGTGGCCCTTCTCGTCCTGGGCCTACTCACCGGACTCCTGGCTCCGGCGATCTCGGGGTTCCGGGATCGGGCGGCCGTACGTGTGGCTCGAGAGCAACTCGTTGCGCTCGTTGTGGAGGTACGCCGGGTAGCGACGGAACGCGGCGGGGCGGTGCTTGTGGTGCGTTCCGAGCCTGCCGAAGCTCTGCTGGTGGCGGGGCGTGACACCCTCCGCACGACCCTGTGGCCCGCCTCTCTGGGTGCTCCCCAGCTCGTAGTCGGTGGTACGCGCAGCACCGTGGAGTTGGTCTTTGATCGAGCGGGGCTGGGACGCTTCGCCAGTGCCACGATGGAATTTCGCATCGGGAGAGAGACGTCTGCGCTGGTACTCTCCTCCTATGGTCGGGTGCGACGGCGATGAGTCGGGCACGACGTGCACGGGGCTTCACCCTCGCCGAAGTCATGATCGCGCTGGTGCTGCTCCAGATCGGGCTGGCGGCGGCCTTCGGCCTGCTCGCATCCGCAGAGGCGACGATGCGGCGAGCAGAGTTCCTGGAGCACGCGAACACGATCGCGGATGACCTGGCGGATTCTCTGTGGCGAATGCCTGCCGTGTCCGAAGGTGCAATAGAACGAGGCGGAGTGACGGCACAGTGGGGGCCTTCTGCAAAGGGGCTACGACTCGAAGTGATCTCTGGCGCGAGAGATACCATTCGACT
>JBDGVS010000131.1:0-6970 GCA_039585535.1 Gemmatimonadota bacterium
GACGTCGACGCCCGTCTTGCCTCCCACGGAGGCGTCAATCATGGCCAGAGCACTCGTCGGGAGCTGGATGATCGGCACGCCTCTCATGAACGTCGCGGCCACGAAGCCGGCGAGATCCGTGGTGACGCCACCCCCTACCCCCACCACAACCGAGTCACGTCCGTGTCCTTCGGCGAGCATTTCGTCCGTCAGGATCGACCACGTCTTCCTGTTCTTGGACGCCTCTCCAGCCGCGAATACATGCTCTGAGCACCGGAGCCCGGAAGCTCGCAGGCCCGCTGAGACCGCCGCCCCGTGAAGTGGCATGACGTTCGAATCGGAGATGAGGGCGACACTCCGGTCGGCGACCATACTGGCCAGAACATCGGGCATGGCCGCGACGAGACCTCGACCAACCACGACGGGATAACCGGCCGCACCGCCGACTCGTACCCGGCCGACCTCTCCGCTCAGGGTAGCCAGCGTCCCCGCGACTCGTTCAACCACCGGGGTCCACCGACGCCGTCACCACGACGCCCGAAGCGCCAACGGTCAGTATCGACGCCGGTCGCCCGCCGACGTCTACCTCCTGCACTGCGAGCGGGCCACCGAACGCATGTTGACCGGCGCGCGCCGCGTCCACGAAGCGGCTCCGTGCTCCCTCGCTCTCCCATACGACCACGTAGGCGAGGCTCGTCTCGCCGTCATCCCGTTCGGAGAGCACCCATCGGTCTCCGTCCCAACCCGACACGACGCCCCGGGCTCCCGCGGCGTCCAGCCCGAGAACGTCCTCGACGAGAATCTTCAACTCCAGTTGACCGAGGGTGTCGTCGAGTCGTCGTCTCGCGCCTTCGACTTCGATACGGAGCTGCAGAGGCGGGGCCGCCCCGGGCGACAGAACCTGCTCCGTCGACAATGGGAGCGCCTCGCCGAAGGGGTCGACCCGAGTATCTCCGGTCCACAAGCCCTGTACGAAGGTGGCTCCATCCACGTACGGAAAGATCAAGGACTCACGAACCACGCGGGGGGCACCTGCGAGGGCCGGGAACTGGGCACTCATCGACTCCAGAGCCGGTCCCACCTGGCCCGCAAAGTCCGGGATCGTCCCGAGATCGACCGGAGTCCCTGTCATCTGCTCGGTCAGATACTCGAACATCACGAGCGTCGCGTGTCCCTCGATCGCAGCCATCGCCGCAGTCGCGCGGTCGTTCCCACCGGTCGGATCGCTGAGCGAGCGAAGATCGATCGACTGATCCTGGACTGCGTGCACGAGTTCGTGTACGAGCAACGCCTGCAGCGCCTCCGGCGGCTGATCGTCGAGCACGTAAAGCGCCGTAGAATCGGGTTCGTAGAAGCCCGCTACCTGCTCTCCATAGAGGGAGAGGAGGAGCTCGCGCAGATCGAGAGCCTCCGGAACGAGCCCGAGAAGGGCGTACGCTTCCACCCTCGCCGCAGCGTCGGCCGGGGGGAGATCTTCATCGAGCTTCGCAGTCAGATAGTCGGCCAGCTGCTGACGCGAACGTGCCTCGAGTCGAACCGGGGCGCGGAGTTCCATGCCCGAGCGACGCGCCAGATCCGGGAGCAGCTCCGTGGCCATGGCACCTAGTTCGGGATCGGACGAAATCACGAGTCCCGGGTCGGTCTGCGCACTACACCCGGAGGCGAGCGCGGCGACGCTCAATACGGCGATCAGGACGGGGCGGACAGGCTTCATGCGGTTCGTGGACGAGCGGAGCGGCGAAGGGCGGAGGTTGGGCGGAAGCCAGGTCGGGGTCAAGGCGACGCCATTCTTGAGGGTGACACCGGGAAACGGCTAGCTTCCACGCCATGGAACGGAGTGGCACCACGCTTGCATCCATCGAGTAGGAAGCCACGGCGGATCGGGGATGATCGAACGATGATGGCACGCGCAACACCGAGGACGAAGAAGGCCCGTACCGAAGCCCTCCGGGCCAAACTCGCCCGCTTCTGGTATCCGAAGGAGACACTGCTCGCCCTCGCCTTCCTCGGCGCCCTCGGGCTCGGCGGAGCCTGGGGGACCTGGCAGAACCTTTGCGCCGGTGACGCCTGCCCCTCCATCGCACAGATCAGCACCTTCGAGCACGAGCAGAAGAGCAAGATTCTCGCATTCGATGGCCAGCAGATCGATGAGTTCGGCTTCGAGGCGCGGACTCCGGTCGACATTCGGGCCCTGCCCGAGTACGTCGCTCAGGCCGTGGTCGCCACCGAGGACAAGCGCTTTTACGAGCATCACGGCTTCGACCCTATCGGTATCGCCCGCGCCGCGGTGGGCGTGCTGACCTTCAACTACGCGGGTGGGGGCAGCACGATCACGCAGCAGCTCGCTCGTAACATCTTCGAAGACGAGATCGGCTTCGAGCGGCCCTACATCCGCAAACTGAAGGAAGTCCAGGTCGCGATGGATCTGGAGCGATCCTACACGAAGGAGCAGATCCTCGAAGCCTATTTGAACGAGATCTACATGGGCCGGGGCTACGGCTTCCAGAACGCCGCCCGCGGCTACTTCGGCAAGGATGCGACAGAGATGAACCCGGCAGAGGCTGCGCTCCTGACCGCGATCCTCAACAGCCCGGGGAATTACGATCCGTTCCGACGTCCCGACGCGGCCCGGATGCGCCGGAACCTCGTGCTCGACCTGATGGCACAGCAGGAATATCTGACCACTACGGAAGCCCGAGAGTGGAAGGCGTTTCCGCTACCGGAAACCGAGCCTGAAAACGACGTCTCCAACGTCGCGCCCTACTTCACTGAATGGGTGCGTCAGATTCTGGACGACCGCTTCGGGGACGAGATCTACCGGGGCGGCTTCCGAGTCTTCACCACGCTCGACGTCGGCATGCAGCGGGCCGCTCGCCAGGCGATGGAGACCGGGTGGTCGGATATCGAAGGGGACGCACGCTTCACTCACCCGCTCTACGCTGACTTCGACACGGTCTCCTCGTTCGCCGGTCAGACCCCGTACCTCCAGGGCGCACTCGTAGCGCTGGACCCCGCAACCGGACATGTGAAAGCGATGATCGGTGGTCGGGACTTCGGGCAGTCGAAGTTCGACCGGGCACGTCTCGCTCAACGCCAGGCTGGATCGTCGTTCAAGCCGTTCGTTTATACGGCGGCGATTTCGACGGGCATCCCCGCCTCGTACGTGCTCGAGGACAACGCGGTCGTCTACCCACAGGTCGAGGGCGAAGACTGGCGCCCCTCGAACTTCACGGAAGAGTTCAAGGGTCCGATGACGATCCGCGAGGGGCTGTACACCTCGACGAACATGATCGCCATCAAGCTGGGCTGGGAAGAAGTGGGGATCGAAACGGTCGCGCAGACCGCGCGGCGGATGGGAATCCAGACGCAGATCAATCGCTTCCCGTCGACCACGATCGGAGCCGCAGAGGTGATCCCGCTTCAGGTCGCGGAGGCGTACTCGGCATTCCCCAACATGGGGACCAAGGTTCGCCCCTTCCCGATTCTCCGAGTGGAGGGCCCGAACGGAACGGTGATCTGGGAACCGCAGCCGGAGCGCACCGTGGTGCTCGACAGCCTTCCCACGAGGATCGTGGTCGACATGCTGCAGGACGTCATCCGGCGGGGGACCGCGTGGACAGCCGTCCGCTCGCGCGCGGGTCTCACCTATGAGGTCGCTGCAGCTGGAAAGACCGGGACGACGAACGACGGGACGGACATCTGGTTTTCCGGCTTCACACCGAACCTCCTTGCAACACTCTGGTTCGGCATGGATACGCCCGCGCCGATCTTCGAACTGGGTCGTGGCGGCGTCGCAACCGGTGGCGGCCAGGCAGCACCGGTGTGGGGAGGCTTCATGCGCAGGGTCTATCAGGGTGTAGAGGCCGACGAGGACGCCGGCATCCTTGAAGACGAGCCACCTCTCCTACCCATCCCCGACGAATGGGAGATCCCCGAGGGGCTGAACGCCGTACTGGTAGACCGAAAGACAGGCCTGCTCGCGTCTCGCTGGTGTGCCGAGGAGGATCAGTACCTCGAGTACTATATCCCTGGCACAGAACCGACCGAACTGTGTGATCGATCGAGTCGTCGTTTCCGTTTCCCTCGCATCCGCGGAGGCTCCTGAGCCTTCAGCGTGGGACTCGGTCTCGCGCGGATTCGATGGCCTCGTCGACCTTCCCCTTGAGCTCGGCAGCGAGTTCGTCGAAGCGAGACGTGTTCGTGCGCTTCAGGCGTCGAGCGGAGCTGTGGATGCGGCGTCGAGTACGCCGACCCGACTGCGGTGTGGTGAGCAGAGCGACCCCAGCCCCGATCACACCCCCCAGCACGAGCCCCGTAACGAAGCTCCACGCGTTTCCCTCTCGATCGGATTCCATGGACCTCCCTCGGTCTCAGCGACACCTTGTGACTTATATTAGCCGAAGAGTGTGTATCGCCCTAAAGGCACGGACGGAGCGCCGATTAGCACAAGTACCGGAGTACCCCGCGCAGTGGCCCTCCCGGTCTCGGTCTTCGAGGCCCTGCGGACCGAGATCGAAAAGGATGCAGGCACGCTCCAGACAGTCCGCGCATTGCATCATGCCGGGTATACGGCGGGTCTCGCTGCTGCAGCCAGCGTCAACCGGGAGGCGGGCGGTGATGCGTTCTCTCTCTCGACCCCCGGCTTCTGGACTCACCTCTCCGACTACTTCAAGAAGCGAGGGTGGGGCGCGCTGGAGCACAGATCGCTCCATCCCGGCATCGGACTCCTGACCAGCCAAGATTGGGCCGAGGCAGTTCCGGGCTCCGGAGGGGAGAACGCAGGCTGTGGTGTCTCCTCAGGATTACTATCGGGACTCCTCTCCCAGCTCGCGGGGGGGGCCGTGGCGGTCCTCGAGGTTCGCTGTCGCAGTCGTGGGGACGGCAGCTGCGACTTCGCCTTCGGTTCGGAGACGGCGATCCACGACCTCTATGGCCGGATGCTCGACGGGAACGATCTCGACCAGGCGCTTGAGGCGCTCTGACGCGTTGGGCAGGACTCGCGCCATGGGCATCGACTTCGGGGAGAAGCGCATCGGGCTCGCCGTGAGCGATCCGACCAACACGGTCGCGACGCCACTGGAGACCCTCGTACGACGGCGCGGGAAGCGTCCACCGTTGGGGCAGATCGCTGGGCTGGCCGAAGAGCACGACGTCGGCCAAATCGTGGTCGGCCTCCCCCTCGGCCTCGACGGCTTGGAGAACGAATGGTGTGCCGAGGTGCGCGAGATGGGAGAAAGACTCGGCGCTGTGCTGGAAGCCCCCGTCGTGTGGGTCGACGAACGCTTCACCTCGGTCAGAGCCGAGCGTGCAATCCGTGCGTCGGGGTTGTCACGCAGCCAGCGCCAGGAGCGAGGCAGAGTCGATGCCGCCGCCGCTCAGCTGATTCTGCAAGCATGGCTCGATAGTCCAGGTATTGCCCGATGAGTCTGATCGCACGCGTGGGAGTGTTCCTGAAGACGCCGACAGGCAGAGCTTTCGGGGCCGCAGGGATAGTCGTCGTGCTCGCGGTGTTTCTCCGGCCGACGAATGGCGGAGCGCCGGTGCAGGTCGAAGTGCCGGCCGGGGCCACGTCCCCCCAGATCGCCTCCATTCTCAAGGAGAGCGAAGTGATCAGCAGCGCGAGGCTGTTTCACGCGTATGTGCGACTGCGCGGAGCCGACCGCGAGCTGAAGGCCGGCACATATCTGCTGGAGAGTGGCAGCTCGATGAGCCGTGCCCTTCGAAGTCTCCGCCTCGGAACGGTCGAAACCGTCGCCGTGACGATCCCGGAGGGCTTCCAGATTGCCGATATGGTTCCGCGCATCTCCGAGGTCAGCGGTAGGCCCGAAGATGAGGTTCTCACTGAACTCCGCCGTGAGGGAGTGTTCGAGCAGTATGGGCTTCCGGGTCCCACTCTGGAGGGATACCTCTTTCCGGACACATACCGGTTCGCTCGAGGCGTGCCGGTGTCGTCGATCATCGACGCCATGGTGGAGAGGTATCAGGAGGTCTGGACTCCGGAGCGGCGCGCGAAACAAGAAGCCTTGGGCATGAGCGAGGGTGAAGTCGTAACCCTCGCAGCGATTATTCAGGCCGAGGCCCGTCAGGTCACGGAAATGCCCCGGATCTCGGGCGTCTATCACAATCGACTGCGGGATGGCTGGCGCCTTCAGGCAGACCCCACCGTCATCTATGCCCTTGGCGGCTACCGGGAGCGTCTGCTGTACGCCGCGATCGACTCCGTGCAGGACAACCCATACAACACGTACTCGAATCGTGGACTCCCTCCGGGCCCCATCGCATCGCCGGGAGCCCGGGCCATCGACGCCGCCCTGGAGCCGGAGCAGCATGGCTTCATGTACTTCGTCGCATGGCCGGACGGATTCCACATCTTCACGGAAACTCTGGCGCAGCATAACGCTGCCAAGGAAGACGCTCGCCAGGCGAGACAGAGCGACCGGGAGTAGCCCCGTGTCGTCCGCATCATCCGAGGTCCATTCGGCAGATCGTGAGCTCGCCATACGCCTCCGACTGATCGTGATCACGGATGCCGCAGCCGCTGCACCGCGTTCGGTACTCGGCGTCGTCCGGTCGGCGCTGCAGGCGGGCGCGCCGGCGATCCAACTTCGAGACAAATCCGCGAGCGCTCGAGAACTCGCTGAAACGGCTCGCGCGCTACTCGACCTCACCCGCGCTGCGGAGGCTCTGCTCTTCGTGAACGATCGCCTCGATGTCGCGCTGGCGGTCGGTGCCGACGGTGTTCATGTCGGTCCAGACGACCTGGCTGTGGGCGACGTGCGAGGCGCCGTCATTGCCGCAACCCAACGGGGAGTCGTCTCGTCACGCTTTCTGGTCGGATCCTCGACCGACTCGCCTGAGGAAGCGCAGGCACTCGTGAGGAGCGGCGCCGATTACATCGGGTGCGGCACGGTCTACAAGACTTCCTCCAAGCCCGATGCGGGCGGAGTGATTGGCCTCGAAGGGCTGCAGAACGTCGTCCAGGCCGTTGATG
>JBDGVS010000132.1:0-6928 GCA_039585535.1 Gemmatimonadota bacterium
CCGGATCTGGGCTCTATCGGACGCTTGCGTCCAAGATGGCTCCCCCTGTTGGACGGTATGCGAACTCTGGCCATGACGCCTGACGCGGCCATCACCGTGCAGAAGATGCGGCAGAGCGCCATCTTGGCTCCGTTCGCAGAGCGACTCGTCGCTGGAGAGGACTCCAGGTGCGCAATCCGCCTCCCGTAGGCGAGGGTGTCGGCGGGGCTCATCTCGGCGGGCGGGAAGGCCACGACGTCCTGCCAGGTGGTCGCGGGGAAGAGGTTCGTCACTTCCCACTTCCGTTGGTCGAGGAGAGAAGATGGCTCTGCTCGCACGACACCTCTGTGTGTTCGGGCAGCGGTTCCGATCGAACGATGGCGAGCACGTCCTCGGTTCGATCGAACTGCACGTAGTGATTGCCGCAGGGGATCCGCCAGTAGGCGGCCGGTGCGGGTCGCATCGACAACACCTCGTCCCAGACATGGTCCGCGACAGCAGGAACGGCGACCGGATCCTGCTCCCCCCAGATCAGCGTCGTCGATACGCGGCTCTCGGCGAGCGCCGCCAGCCAGCGAACGTCCTCGTACTGCCGCCGCTCCTCGAGGTACTGGATGGTCTGGTGGAGCACCGCGGTTCCGTCGTCGAAGTCCAGGACGCTCGCGAGATCCGCCGTGTCCGCGTCGCCGAGCTGCGGGGTGTAGACGATGAACCCGAGGAGTGCCGCCAGCCGCTCTCCGTCCAGCTCACTGGCGAAGTCGGGCCCCGTCTCGGGATCGAGCAGACGACTCTGTAGGGTCGAGATCTCGGCCTGCTCAAGATGAATACTGCCATTGAGGAGCACGTGGCCCGTCAGCTCGAAGCCGGGGTCTGCCGACTGCATTCGGTGCAACAGCTCCAGTCCCACGCTGTCCCCCTTGTCGTGGGTGAGCAGCAGGACCTCGTCGACGCCCATCACCTCGCGGATGAACCGCTCTACGATCTCTGCGTCCTCGAGAATGGTGTAGGGGTAGCCGAAGGGCTTGTCGGAGAACCCATAGCCGGGGGGGTCCAGCGCGCAGACGAAGTGGTCGGCGGCGAGTGACTCGGACAGATCCTGGAAGTCGAAGCTGCTCGTAGGCCAGCCGTGCTGCAGGTACACCGCCGGGTCGCTGGGATTCCCAGCACAGTGGAAGAACAGCTCGATGGGATCGGGCCACTCGGCGCTCTCCCACGTCATCACCTCGCCCTGCTGGCACCAGGCCGCGGCCTTCGGCGCTTCTTCCGCGAGCGATGGGTCGTAGTACGAGACGCAACGGGGTGTCACGCCCTCTTCCTCGGACGGCTCGGACCCAGAGGCACACGCTGCCACGAGCCAAGCAGCGCCCACCAGCATCGTTGTACGCGAGTTCATGTGGAGCGACCTCGGAGCGCGTTCGCGATTACGGAACGGCGATAGTGATGCGGGTACCGTCTTGTTCGCAATCGGACCTCAGTTGGCACGACTATGGCTGAGGAGTGTTGAGGAACCTTGGAGAGCGTCCTCAATCGGCTTCGACTGGACCTGTGAGCCTCGCCCGCACCCCTGTGGGCTCCAGCTGCTCATAGCGCAAGCTCCAACCGGCGCGTCGGGCCACTTCTGCCGAGATCAACATGCCCAGCCCCGGTCCTCGCTGCCGTGCGAGGTCGACCAGGAAGCTCTCGTGGTCGAGTCGGGCAACGACTTCGTCCGGAAGCCCTGGGCCGTCGTCTTCGACCCGCAGCTCGAACCGCGACCCGGCTTCGTCGACCGTGAGGAGGATCGCTACGTGCCCGGGTGCAGCGTTGTGCTCAATGGCATTCTGGATGAGGTTGGCGATTGCACGTTCTGCAAGGATGGGTGCACATCGCACCCCGATGCTTTGCTCCGGAACGCTAGCAGCCACCTCGATGTCCGCGTGGCGGCCGAGGATGACGAATCGCTTCTCGAGCCGCGCCACCAACTCCACCAAGTCGAACAGCACGTCGTCCTCTCCGACGTCGTGGCGTAGACGCGTGCCGAGGTGGAGGTTCTCGACCAAGGAGCCGAGGTACACGGCATCTGCCAGGGCTCGACGAGACTCCTCGCGGAGTGGCTCATCGGTCTCGTTCGCGAGTACCTCCAGCGCGAGCTGCATGCTCGCCAGCGGAGTGCGGAGGTCGTGGGCGATACCTGCCAGGTGGTCCTCGAGAGCACGGTTCCTCTGCTCCAGCGCGAGGCGGGTCTCCAGGATTCGCGTGTGGCTTGCAGCGAGCACGTTGGCAATGTGGCCCAGGGCGTCAGAGTCTCTCTCTCGGCGGGCGAACTCAGTGGTCCCGACAGTTCCTGCGTGTTCGGACAAGGCCTCGACACGGCGTCGAAACGGGAGGACGACAAACCAGAAGGTGCCTGCTCCCGCCAGCAGCATGCCCAGCGCGGAGGACAGCGCGAGCACACTGAAGAACGGTCGCATCAACGCGAAGTTCGGTCTCTTTCCGGTGCCCTGGATCACGGCGCAGGGTCCGCTGTCGCTTACCTTGATCACCGAAGTCACCCGGTCCCCTTCTTCGGAGCGAGCAACCTCCCCGCGCATGGCCCGCTCGAGAAGCGTCGGTTCGATGGGCGCCGCAGCAGGATTCTCCGATAGCCCCGAGGGGTCGTAGGCGTAGACAGAGGCTGCCCCGTTTCGGCCTCCCCAGGATGCGGGAGAGGCAGCGCAGGCCTCGATGTCGGTCGAACCGAGGATCTGGAGCGTGGCGACATCGCGCAGGGCCGGACGAATGAGCAGCAGTCCGGCGACCAGCGCCACCGTCGCGATCGCTACGCTGAACACTGCGCTCAGGACGATCCGCCGGGGTAGTGCCTGGCTCAGGGTTCCTCCTCGCAGCGGTACCCGATCCCCCACACCGTCTTGAGGCGGGCACCAGCTTCGGGCCCGAGCTTCTTCCGGATCCGGGAGACGTGACTGTCCACGGTGCGTTCCAACCGGTCACCGCCTTCGGGCAGCGCCGCTTCGGCGAGCTGGGGGCGGGTGAGTGCGCGTCCAGGGCGTTGCATCAGGTACGCCAGCACGTTGAACTCGTGTGCGGTCAGCTCGAGGTCGACGTCGCCCCTTCGAGCGATGCGCGCATCGAGGTCTACCATCACGTCGCCGATGGACAGCTCACGCCGCGGCCGACTGTCGAGGAGCGGCAGGCGTGCCCGGATCCGCGCAACCAGCTCCTCCATGAAGAAGGGCTTGGGAACGAAGTCCACGGCGCCGCTCTCGAAGCTCCGGAGTCGAGCGGGGAGTTCACTGAACGCCGTCAGGACGACGATCGGGATGGACGAGCGAGATTGCACGGCCTCGAGGATCTCGAAACCGCTCTTGTCAGGCAACATCAGGTCCAACAACACCAGATCGAACGCCTCATGGAGAATCCGCCGCAGGCCCTCGTCGCCGGTCATTGCCAGGCTGGTTTTGAAGCCCGCGCGCTGGAGCCCTCCGACGAGGCCCTGCACGACGCTGAGGTCGTCTTCGACCACCAGGATGTGTGAAGCGTCGGCCATGAGACAATCGTACCGGCAGCGTGTTGAGCAAGTCTGGAGCCGAGGGCGCCGGAGACAGCACTTGACGCCCTGAAGCAAGCGCTCGAGAAGGGCGCGGCCACTCCGGCCGAGATCGACCAGATGGCTCGAGTGTGCAGGGTAAGGGCACTGATGCAGCCCTACCGGGAGGCGCTGTCATGACAGACCGAAAGCCGAACAACATTGCGGCATCGGTGCGACAGCGACTGCTCAATCGCCCGAGAAGAGCAGCGCGTCTTCCAGGAGCTCGCGACGCTCTTCGCGAAGGAGTGTTTCCTGTTTCGCCTCGGGCACTCAGCGCACTCGGAGCGCTTCGTCCTCAAGGGCGGTCTCATGACCCTGACCTGGGCTGGGGAGCACGCTCGAGTGACCCGTGACATCGATCTGCTCGGGTGGGGGACCAACTCGGTAGAGCAGGTCGTCGACCGAATCCGGGACGTGCTCGATGTGGAGGTCGAGGATGCCGTCCGCTTCCAAGCGCCTGTTTCCTGTCCAGGAGGCAGTGGGTGCCCTGACCATCACCCGCCTGCCCACGCTCGATGTGGGGTCTCAACACTTCCTCATGATCTGCTCGCTACCCTGACGAGGTCTTCGCGTGCTCGTGGAGCAACACACATCAGGCACCA
Source organism: Gemmatimonadota bacterium (assembly GCA_039585535.1). Taxonomy (GTDB): domain Bacteria; phylum Gemmatimonadota; class Gemmatimonadetes; order Longimicrobiales; family Gaopeijiaceae; genus UBA2589. The sequence goes on from JBDGVS010000132.1 coordinate 4,150, forward strand.
TCAGGGCACTCTCAACAGGGGTAGGAATACAAATGCGGCGTAACTGGATGATTCTCTCTTTCGTCGGTGCTCTCGGATGTGCCTCCGATGCAGACTCAACAAAGACCGAGGAAGACACCGAAGATCCGGTGCCCGTGGCCACGACGGTGACCTACCCGCAGGGACCGCTGGCCACCGCGTATGATGGGAACCTCATCGCGGCTGATTACTGGTCTGATACGCCGGAGATCTTGAGCGCCGGCGTTGGGTTCTCTGACATCGTCGGGGTTGTCGGGGACGTGCTGGATGAGGAGCTGGTGCGCTCGGCTGGCGGGGCCTGGTCCACCGCGCACAGCTGTGGCACAGACACCCAAAACTATACGTCAGTATCGCTCCAGAATGGCGTCGCCTTAGCCTTCATCCATGAGACCCCGTACGGGGACCTCAAGGACGGCGCTGTCGGCCTGGATGGGCTCCCCGTCGTGTTCAGCTGGCCGATGGACACCCGCACCCTAGACATCACCGACTTTCGACTGACCCTGAGCACCGGAGAGGTGGTCACGCCCAAGGCCGCAGGCCCCTTCCCGTGCGCCGAGAACAACGAGCGCAACGTCGCGGTGCTGTTCGGCGAGTTCGCGAACCGCCTGCCCAGCACTGACCCGGCTGCTCGCTTCCCGGTCCGCGTCGAGATCGTCGCGGACGATGATCCGCTGATGCTGGTCGGACCTGGCGGGGAGGCGGTCAGCGCCGTGGGCCTGTTCAAGGAGAACTCAACGAGCCCCTATGACCCCGACAACGGGCCCCGGCTCGTCGGCGCCAAGCTGAACCACATCGGCGAGGAGGCTCTCGGAGGCGGGATAAGCCACCCGCTCTCGGATGCGATGTTTGTTCCCAACGATGAACTCATCCTGTACGACGAGGGGGACTTCCGGCTCCGGATGCTGACTACCGGTGGGTTCTCGCCCGATGGAGTCCGCGGCGTCGTCCCCACGGACTTCGAGACTTTTTTCCGCATCCATGCCGTCGGTGAGGACGGTGAAGATGTGCTCATTGAGGAGGCGGGGGTCAGCTATGCGGTCAGGGGGGGAACCCTGCGGGTCGTGGGCCTGGCAGAGCTTGGGGCACGGGAAGGGGGGCTGGTCGTCTATGACGGCTGCTACGACGAAGACAGGGATAACTACATCGACATCATCCTGGCGGGTGATGAGGCGGCGGCCCGCAACATCACGTACCTTGAGATCCCAAGCCTGGAAGGTGGGTATGGAGCGTTCTACAACCCAGGTGGCCCGGGCTCGACGCCCTTCGACGGTGTCACGTACACCTCTCCCGGTCCGCGAGACATGGAGCCAGTGATCATCGCCCTGGATGATCCCATGCGGGTCACGCGCACGATCGACTGAGGAGGCCTTGTCGCGTGCCGCCTGCACAGAGCATGTTGGGGGCCCGCTCGACGAAGGCGCGGACCCTCGGGCGCGGGAGCTGCGAGAGACGAAGTAATGGTTTGAGGGTCTTGGGACGGCTGCCTCGGCAGAGCCGCATCCCTCGAGGTGGGCTGCGGCGGAGGCTGGGTCCGTGCTGCTGTTTGGAATCACAGCAGGACAGTTCGCTCGCAGCTGTGCTGTAGTTCCGGTCGGAGGCCCCATGTCTACTCCCCTCGACACGCTCGTTGCCACTACGTTCGCCGACCCCACCGCCGCTGCTGCGGCGCTCGAGAAGGCGAAGGGAGAGCCGGCGGAGGCGAAGTTCCACGAGGCGTCGGACCCCACCGGGCTCGTGACGGAGGTCGTTCGGCACCGCCTGGCAAGTGCGGTCCATCGGCCGGGGCTCGCGGGCCGGCTGCTCACCGACGACTCGGTCGAGGGAGAGGTGGTGCTCGACTACCTGGCGGAGGCGACCCAGGAGGGTCGGGCGGTCAGTCGGCAGCTGCTCGAGCGGGCCATGGAGTCGAGGGTGCTGCGTAGGGTCGATCCGGACGCGCTGCTGGCGGTTCTCGGCGTCGCGCTGCCGGCTCTCGCCTCTTCCAAGAACGCTCTTCACAGGATTCTCGACATCGACCTCGACGACGACGCGGATCGGGAGCGATTGACCGTCGCGCTGGTCGACATCCTCCTCCACGGGCTGCTCCCCGAGCAGCCGCGTGTCGATGCTGCTGGAGAGGACAGATGACGAGCGATCCCCGACGGATCGCGGCGCACTCGCACCACCGTCCGGAGAATGAAAGATGAACCGTACGCTACCGGCTCTCGTGCTGCTCAACCTGACCGCGTGCTCCGGCTCCGACGACCCCTACGCGATGCTCGCGCACCATGACGGCTACTGGGTCACCGAGGTCGACAATGACGAGCTGCCGCTCCCGGTGACCGTCATCAACGACCTGCACGTGGACGTCGAGACCCGACGGAACACGGTGTACGCGCAGGCCATATTGAATGGCCAGGTGCTCTCGCCCCCGCAGGTTGGCCCCGGTGAGTGCACCACGAGCCTGGCTGGGACCGTCTGCTACCACCCGAATGCGGTGTACCTGGACGGCAGTGACAACGAGGCCCTCGAGAGCAACGGGACCGGTGCCTGGTGGGTGAAGCACTCCTGGGTCGTCGACGGCGAGGGTTACACGAACTGCACCCTGGCGCCTCCGAGGGAGACGTACGACGACTGCTTCCCGGTCGAGGCGACGCTCCTGGAAGACGGGCTCACTGTCCGCATCGGCGACCTGGAGGAGGGCCCCTACAACGAGCGTCGCCCCCTGCTCGACGAGGACCCCGTTCGGTACGAGGTCCTGGCCGATGTCACGGACCAGGCC